>JBGSOQ010000030.1:0-5326 GCA_041739035.1 Ignavibacteriaceae bacterium
TATAAAGTCATTAATTATTTAAACTACCAAGGACATAAGCTTGTTGATCGTTTTGATGCGAACACATATCTGTTGTTGGCTAGTGCAATGGATCAGCACGATATTGGATTTAAACGAGATAAAGTTGAAAATGTACTCGGAGCGATTAAAGTAAAAACACTCTCCATTGGAATCACTTCAGATATTCTTTATCCTACAGTAGAACAGAAATTTTTAGTACGCCACATTCCCGGAGCAAAGTATGCGGAGATTGATTCACCCCATGGGCATGATGCATTTTTAATTGAATTCGATCAACTTACTAAAATAATAAGTGAATTTATGGGAAGTGAAAAGCTACTCAATTAACATCTTTTAGAAGTATAATCACTTAGTTATCTAGTAGCTAATAAATATTCTCTAAAGGAAGTGAATTCATTGGATAATTCGACAGCATTCTTTTTTTTACTCAAACATTCCGAGAGTGCAACCGGCATTTCAATTTGATTGCCCGTTGCGGCTTCAACTACATTTTTAAATTTGGCCGGGTGAGCTGTCTCTATGACTATTCCATAGTATAAATCTTTGGCAGAATATTTTATAAAATCTTTTAATGCGAGATATCCTACAGCGCCATGCGGATCGATAGTATACCCAAATTTTTTATAAACCTCCTTTATCGATGATATTGTCTCTTGATCCGAATAGCTTGAAGAGAAAATAACCTCTCTAATCAACGAAATATCATTGTTGAATAGCTGGGTAATACGTGCTAGATTACCTGGATTTCCAACATCCATTGCATTCGAATAAGTCTTTACTGATGATCGCGGAACAAATTTTCCATTGTCGATATATTCAGTAAATACATTGTTCGTATTTGTTGCTGCAATAAATTTTGTTACAGGCAAACCCATTTTTTTAGCAATTAACCCGCCTGTTAAATTCCCAAGATTTCCTGAAGGCACAGAAATGTAAATCTCTCTATCGAATGCCAGTAATTGTTTATATGCTTCGAAGTAATAGAAAACTTGAGGAAGCAGCCGCGCAATATTAATAGAGTTGGCTGAGGACAAATTCATTTTCGATTTGAGTTCCACATCTACAAAAGTTGCTTTCACCATTTGCTGGCAATCATCGAATGTACCATCTATTTCAAGAGCAAAAATATTTTTATCGAGTGTAGTCAGCTGTTTCTCCTGAATTTCACTCACTTTGTTTTTGGGATAAAGAAGAAAAACATTTATTCCTTCCGCCCCGTAAAATCCGTTGGCCACGGCGCTTCCGGTATCTCCCGAAGTGGCTACTAGGATATTCATTCGCTCCGGTGAATCCTTGATGAAATGTGACATTACTTTTGCCATAAATCGTGCACCGAAATCTTTAAATGCAAAAGTTGGTCCGTGAAATAGCTCAAGCACACCCAAAGAATCATTGAATTTTACAAGTGGAGCAGGGAAGTCTATAGCGTCAATGATAATATCGTAAAGTTCATTTTTAGAAATTTCATCTTGAATAAACTTAGATGCAATTTCGAACCCAATATCACTAAAAGAAAAATTTTTAATATTCTGAAAGAGTAATGCTTCCAGAACCGGAATTTTCTCCGGCATAAATAATCCACCGTCGTCGGCAAGTCCTTTCATTACTGCTTCACGAAACGTAACATGATTGGTTTTATTATTCGTACTGTAATACTTCATCTTTAACCGATGACCTTGGGACCATTCTTATTAATAGGTGAAACATAGACTTTACTTTTTAATTTTTGCTTAGCCGAAGCCTTTTTCATTGCTTTACCAATTTCCCAAGCATTCATTTCATTTTCACTGAAAGCAAATATTGCTGGACCAGAACCGCTGATATTACATCCTTTTGCACCAGCGTTCAAAGCTGCGGATTTTATATTAAAGTATCCTGGAATTAAAGCAGCTCGTTTTGGTTCCGCAATTTCATCATGAACTGCTCTGCCAATCAAATTGATATTTTCAGTTAAAATGCCCGCAACGAGAGCGCCCACATTTCCCCAATGAGTTATCCCGGTTTTTAAAAGAATGGATTTACCGAGAATTCTTCTTGCTTCACTCGTTTTAATTTCTAGTTGAGGATGAATTATTGTACAGAATAATTTTTTAGGAGGTTTAAGTGAAATTAAATCAATGGGATTGTAAGAACGTATTAAAATGAATCCACCGAATAAACATGGAGCTACATTATCCGCATGTGTAGCTTTACTTGCAATTTTTTCTCCTTCCATTGCATAGTTCAATATTTCCAGCTTCGTAAATGGTTTGCCGAGCAGTTCATTTAGCGCAAAAACACCTGCAACTGCGCTGGCCGCACTTGAACCCAGCCCGCTTCCGAACCCAATTTTCTTGAAAATCTTTACGTCAAGTCCAATAGTAAGCTGGAGGTTTTTAAGAATTGTGCGCATTGATTTAGTACAAGTGTTCGTATCAACATCATACGGAAGTCTGCCTCCGTCACCGGAAATTTTTGAGATGGTTATGCCTTTTTTGTTCGTTAGTTTTACAACAATCTCATCACTCGTGATATCGGTGGCGAAACCCATTACGTCAAATCCACAACCAACATTCGATACTGTTGCCGAAGCGGATACTTTTATCGAATCAGAAGTTTTCATCAGCGGAGATATCCTTTTTTATGAAGCAATTCTGCAATAAGCATAGTTCCGCCGGCAGCACCTCTGACGGTATTATGGGAAAGAACAACAAATTTGTAATCAAACAACGGACATTCTCGTAAGCGTCCAATTGATACCGCCATCCCATTTTCCAGGTTGCGGTGAATTTTTGGCTGCGGAAATTTTTCTTCATGAAAATAATGTATTGGCTGCTTCGGTGCAGATGGTAAATTTAATTTTTGAGGTTCGCCCGAAAAACTATTCCATGAATCAATCATTTCCTCAGTGGAAGGTTTTGATTTCAATTTTACTTGTATACATTCGAGATGTCCATCAATTACGCTAACTCTATTACATTGAGCACTAATTTTGAAATCAGCATAATCAACTTGTCCATTTGCATTTAGGTTACCTAAAATCTTTAGAGGTTCTTTCTCCATTTTATCTTCTTCACCACCAATGAATGGAATTGTATTATCGAGAATATCCATTCCTGCTAATCCCGGATAACCTGCACCGGATAGAGCCTGAAGAGTTACCACATTCAATCTTTCTATTCCGAACTTGTCATTAATTGGTTTTAAAGCAAGCACCATTCCGATTGTTGAACAGTTAGGATTTGTTACAATGGCGCCGCCGCCGTAGTTCTGAAATTTAATCATACTTAGATGATCAGGATTGACTTCGGGAATAACCAACGGAACATTCGGATCGTAACGATGATTTCGCGCATTTGATATAACGATATAACCTGCCTTTGCAAAATCCTCTTCAATTTCTCCAGCTACGGATGCATCAAGAGCGGAGAATAAAACTTTCGATTTAAGTATTGGTTTACAATCTTTGACGATCATCTCAGCAAATTCGTTCCGAAGTGTTTTTTGCATTAGCCAATTAGCAGCATGTTTATATTTCTTACCTGTAGACTTTTCCGAAGCTGCCAATTCTTTAACCTCGAATAAAGGATGTTCGAAAAGCAGCTCCAGGAATTTCTGACCAACACTTCCTGTTGCACCGAGAATTGCTACACTAATCTTACTCATTTATAGTTTTCCTATTTGATTAGAAACTTTTAAAATATCCGATAACACCCCTGAAGCAGTAAATTTAGCACCGGCTCCCTGGCTTCTGATGATAAGCGGTTTCTCACTAAAATATTTTGTTGTTATCGAAACGATATTATCAATTCCAGTTAAGTTGTAGAATGGATGATTTTTGTCTATTTCTTCAACTCCAACTTTGGCCTTTCCATTTTCGTAACTTGCGATATAACTTAAGACTCTCCCTTTCTTATCCGCTTTTACTCTTTTTGCCTCGAAGAATTTGTCGTATTCGGCTAACTTTGACAAGAATTTATCTGTGGGCTTTATTTTTTTCAGCTCCATGGGAATAAGACTTTCTACTTCAACATCAGTTAATTCCAGCTGTGCTCCTGCTTCTCGGGCAAGAATTAAAATTTTACGAGCGATATCTAGTCCATTCAAATCATCACCTGGATCAGGCTCGGTGTAACCTTTTTCTTTGGCATCTGAAACAACTTTACTGAACTTAATCCCTTTTTTCATTCCATTAAAAATGTAGCTTAATGTGCCGGACAAAATACCTTCAATTTTTTTAATCTCGTCACCTGAAGCCACAAGATCATTAATTACTTTTATCACCGGCATAGCAGAACAAACATTGGTACCATATAAAAATAGCGCATTATTTTTTCTTGCCGCTGCTCTAATTTTTTTGTAATAAGCTAATGACGATGAATTTGCTATTTTATTTGGCGTTACTATTGAGATGCTTTCATTCAATATTTTTTCATAGACTGGTATGACAGCATTCTTTGCAGTACAATCAATCAGAGCTGTGTTCGGTAAATTCATTTTGATCATTGTTTCAACGAATGATGTTAACGATAATTTTGTATCGGATGAGAGTAATTCTTTTCGCCAATTAGAAAGTTCAATACCATTTTCATTGAACATCATTTTTTTACTATTGGCAATTCCTATCACCTTCAACCTGTTGCCGAGTTTTTTTTCGAGGTTTTCTTTTTCTGACTTAATAAGATTTAACAATTCACCACCGATCAATCCGGTTCCGATTAAAAACAAATTTGATGTCTTTGGAACTTGAGCAAATAATGTATCATGAAGGACATTGAGCGCTTTTTTTAAATATATTTTCCTAATTACAAGAGAAATATTCAATTCGGAAGAACCCTGAGCTATACAGAGAATATTAATTCCATTGCTGCCAAGTGCCTGCACAACATTTCCGGCAATGCGGGGGGTGTGTTTGAAATCTTCCGCTACAACTGCGATAATTGAATTACCTTCTTCTAGCAATACCTCACTAATAATTCTATCGCGAAGTTCGTAAGTAAATTCATCTTCAATCGCTTTTTTTGCGGGCACACCATATTTAGGCAGTACAGCAATGCAAATTGTGTGTTCTGATGAGCCCTGCGTTATCATGATGACGCTGATGTTGCACTTTGCGAGTGAGCCGAATAACCGGGAAGCAATTCCGGGGACACCAATCATACCACTGCCTTTAATCGTTAACAGCGTGATATCATCTATTGATGAAGTTCCTTTAACGCTGAAAGCAACATCGGGTTGCCGTTCAAGAATGAGAGTTCCTTTGAATTTTGGGTTGAAAGTATTCTTAATAATAATTTTAATTTTTTTCTCTAGAACAGGCTGCATT
>JBGSOQ010000069.1:0-1695 GCA_041739035.1 Ignavibacteriaceae bacterium
AATTGTAGATAAAGGAGTTCGCATATCATGTGAGAACTGCGATATGAACTCATTTTTCAATCTATTAAGCTCTTCTAAGATGACTTTATGTCTATTTGACCTCTGTTTTTCAACATTAAGCAGCCGGTTCATTTCAAGCAAGTTATTTTTAAGGGTGGTAATTTTTTCCTGAAGGGCTAACTCTTTATTCAGGTTTTTACATACACCTATCAACCCTGTCACAGTATTATCAGCAACAATTGGACGAATGACAATGAGATACTTTATTTCCTCAGTTGATTTTGAAATCAATAGCACATTAAAACTAATCTGCTTGCGCGAGGACAATACCTGACGAATTGAATTTATTAAAGCCGGTTTATTTTTCTCGCTCACAATTTCAGTTATGTGTTTCTTGCGAAGTTCGTTTGGCAGGTAACCTAGGGCAATTGTGCCTCTGTAGCTTGAATTTTCGAAGCAACCAGCGGAATCGAGTATGAAAACAAAATCCTCAACAATATCAAGCAGAAGATTAAATTTTTCTTCGAAGGATTCTATTAATATTTTAGTGTTTGTTATATCCGTTTTAATTCTTTGCGAAATTTTGGCTAAAGGCATGTTAAAAAAAAATGAAATCGACCAGAAGTTACTGGAAAATTTTTCTTAGTTAAAAATAGAAATGTTTTGTGTGGAATTCAAAATAATTGATTGTTGTATATAAAGTGAGTAACAAAGATGATATCTTAATTCTTCACCTTTTCGCCCTGCAGCGCTTCAAAGTATTTACGAATTAGGTTTTCGTAATCTTTGGAGTAACCTTCACGTCCGGCTTTGTTAAGTTCATCTTTAATTAAATCTTTGCCTCGTTCGGAGGATAAGTTTAGCTCTGCCGGAGATTTGCGATTGAAGTTTTCCCCTGTGAAGGATTCTCTCTCCTTCTCATAATCTCTTTCATTTATGGAACGCTGAGCATCAAGTAAGCGCGATAATATTTTTTCCTGCTTTTGCACCAATTCATCGTTCAATCGTTCAGTCTGCATATCGGAGACAACTTCCTGCATCTGCTTCAAAATATTTTCAAGGTTTGCCGGTAATTTTTTCGACTGCCCGGTTTGCTTTGCTTCATTCTGCAATTGCTCAAGAGATTTTTGTATCATCTGCTGCTCCTGTCCAAGCCGCTGAAGTTCCGCTTGCTGCTGGGGAGACAACTTTCCCTGCATTCCCTGCTGAAGCATTTGCGTTAAGTTGTTCAAGCTCATCTGCATTCCGCTCATTTTTTGCAATTGCTGCATTAACGACATCATTCCGCCCTGTCCGCCGCCCTGCATCATTGATTCCATCGAACCTTTCATCATAGTTGCGGCTTCATTCAGCGATTTCATCGCCTCACCCTGATTATTCATCGCCATATTTCCATTTCGGTTCTGCATCGCCTGAATAGATTCCTGCATTTCTCTTTTTGCATCTCCCAATGCTTTACCCATTTCGGGAGTGATCGCAAAAGTCTTTTGAGAAAGTTCCGACATCTGATTTAAAATATTATCCAAACTCCGCGAAAGATTATTCTGCTGCTGTGCATTCTCATTAAACTGGGATGAATTGGGATTAAGGTTCAGTGATTCTTTTTTTAACTCTTCCTGCTTTTTCGACAGCGTAAGTAAATTATCGAGTATCTTCATCATATCTGTGAATGTTTGCATCTGATTCTGCTGCATC
>JBGSOQ010000077.1:0-12887 GCA_041739035.1 Ignavibacteriaceae bacterium
GTGACTATCAAATGTCAAGCTGAACTTGTTTCAGCTTCTTCACTTAAACAAGAGATTCCGAAACCCACTCAGATCCCGAAACAAGCCTGCCTGACGGCAAGGCAGGTTCGGGATGACTTTAAGTCAGTTCGGAATGACAAATTTAATTATGTCGAAATTAAGATAACCGACACCGGTGTTGGTATTCCCAAAGAAAAACTCCCCAAAATCTTCGATCGTTTCTATCAAGTGGATGGCAGCCATACAAGAGAACAGGAAGGAACGGGAATTGGCTTAGCATTAACAAAAGAATTGGTTGAGCTGCACAAAGGAACAATTGAAGTGGAAAGCGAAGCTGGAAGAGGAACAACAGTAACAATTAGTATTCCTTATGGGAAGAAACATCTGAAGCCGGAGGAGATAGTTGAGTTAGATAAAGAGAAGACCTGTCAGCCTCTGGCTGATGAAGATAAAGAGTACGATAAAGAGAAAGAGAAGACTCGACAACTGTTTGATGAAGAAGAAAGAGACTATGATAAAGAAATAGATGTGATTAAAAATCTATTAGATAATGAAAAGAAGATGGAGGAACATAGGATAGATTTAGATGTTTTTGAAAATGATGAGCTGCCTTTATTGCTTTTAGTTGAGGATAATGCCGATGTTAGGAAATACATTCGAGGAAACTTAAATAAAGATTATAGAATTCTTGAAGCGGTCGATGGTGAAGACGGATGGAACAAAGCGCTTGAATCCACCTTAGGCGGACCAGATTTAATTGTAAGCGATGTAATGATGCCGAAGATGGATGGTTTTAAACTCTGTAAAAAACTTAAAGCCGACGAAAGGACAAGTCACATTCCTATTATTTTATTAACTGCTAAAGCTGCAAGTTCAGATAAGATTGAAGGATATGAAATAGGTGCTGATGATTACATAATGAAGCCGTTTGAGCCCAATGAACTAAAAGCAAGAATAAAAAATCTTATTGAACAAAGAAAAAGAATACATGAACATTTTAAGAAACACGGATTGTTTGAGATAGAAGAAAAAAATATCACGGCTATTGATCAAAAAATTTTGCAGCAAACTATTGCTATAATTGAAGAACATATTTCTGATACATCGCTTAGTCTAGAAACTTTAACTGAGAGTTTAGCTCTAAGCCGTTCTGTTCTTCACCGAAAAATCTTTTCGTTACTTGGTGAAACTCCGGGAGAATTAATAAGATCAATAAGAATGAAAAAAGCTGCAAATCTTATTGAGCATCACTTCGGGAACCTATCTGAAATTGCATTGGAAGTAGGATTTAACAATCCAGCATACTTTTCAGAATGCTTCAAAAAAGAGTTTGGAATATTACCTTCCCAATACTCTTCTAAGTCATAATTTTTTATCACAAATATGTTCGACTTTGCAGGATTTAGTACAAATGTCATTCTGAATATTATGACTTAGTCAAGCTGTTTTTAAAAGAGCTGGGTTCACAGATTTATAATTTTCTGTATAAGCAACTCCAGAATTAACAACAGCAAAAATTATTTTAAGTAGTTTGTTCTCTATGTTATTAAGTATCAGTCGTTTGTTTTTTCCTTCAGCTAATTTGCGAAGGAAGTACTTCTTAAAATTTAGATTATGTGTTCTTACAGATAATGCAGCAAGATAAAGAAGTTTTCTAAGTTTAGCTGGCCCGCACATTCTTGATCTAGATGGTTTATGTAGAGAAGTTCCACTTGCTCTTTCATAAGGACATATACCTGAATATGCCGCGGTGTGTTTGTAGTTAACATGTTCAGTAAATCCTTTTGTTAAAACAAGAAGATTAGCCGCAAGCAGAAGACCAACTCCAGGAACTGACTTAGCTAAGGATATTTTACTCCTGAAGGTGTTGTCTTTATCAATTAAGCTTTTGATTTCCTGATCTATCTGTTTGATAAGTTCTTTGAATTTATTGATCGTTTGTTCATAAGCCTGATTTGCCAATGGAGTCTGATAATACTTATGCTTTAGAGTTTTAAGAGCATTTACATTAGCAATCATCTGAACGGTTAAGTGCTCACGAGTAGTTAAAAGCACTTGTATTTGCTCTAAAATCTCATCCTTTGGCTTCCAAACAGAGAGTTTGTCGGTATATCTGTAAGCATATTCGGCTATGGCTTGAGCATCAACAAAATCGTTTTTTCTTGGTGAGTCTTTTGTTTTGTTCTTTACTTTGTGCGGAGATTCAATACAAACAGTAAATCTCTTAGATGCTAAGAAATATGAAAGATTCTCGGAATAAACTCCGGTTGCTTCCATACAGATTATTGCCTCTTCTTGTTTAATGTGGTGTTCAGAAAGTAGAGAAAGAAACTCATTAAAACCATCAAAATTATTGTGGAACTTTTGAGTGGAGAAAACAAGATTATCGGGACTGGTAATGCAGCTGGCAGAAAAATCATCTGCCGATATATCAAAGCCGATGAAATATTTTGTTGTTTGCATTGTTTTTTTTACTAAAACACCCATAGTGGTATGAGCTTGTTCCATTTTATTAATCTTTGATACGGAAATATTATTTAGCTTTAACCACCAAAGAGCCGGGTCGCATTCAGCATTTAAGTTATGCTTTAATTTATCCTAGACTTAATCGGTTCTTTGGGTATTTTATATTAACCTTATGTTATTTATAAATATTTATATAAAATTAAAATTATCTTCGGTCTAAGTCTAATGGAATTCATTTCAGCATCTAAATAGCCCTAAAGAAGATTCCGATCCCGACAAAGTCGGGACGGAATGACAGCACTAATAAATAGGGAGAAACAACGATGCACGTTTTCATAGTCTATTGCCATCCCAGCGAAGATTCTTTCACAAGCCATATGAGGGATGAGTTTATGCGGGGACTTCAAACCTCCGGACACACTTACGAACTATCCGACCTTTACAAAATGAATTTCCAAACAGATATGAGCGAGGCAGAATATCTGCGCGAATCCAATTACAACGATAAGCTGCCCCTGAGCGCTGATGTTATTGCCGAGCAGGAAAAAATAAACCGCTGCGATGTGATTGTTTTTATTTATCCGGTGTTTTGGACTGAAGCTCCCGCAAAGTTAGTCGGCTGGTTTGACCGCGTGTGGGCTTACGGTTTTGCTTACGGCGAACGCAGAATGAAGAAGCTGAAAAAGGCAATCTTCCTGGTTATTGCGGGACACACGCTCGAACACTTGAAAGAATACGGACATTTCGATGCCATGAAGACGGTTATGCTTGGCGACAGGATTTTTGACAGAGCAGAAAATAAGGAAATGATAATACTTGACGGCACTACTAAATTTAATCCCGAACTGCGCCAGGCAAATTGGGAAAAGCATTTGAAAACTGTTTTTGAAAAGGGGAAAAATATATAAATAGGCAAAGAAGCTTGTAAAATATGTACACAAGTTGCAGTTTAATCTGCATTAACCAGATAGTTTTTTTTAGTATTTTGTTATATTCATTCGTTAAATGTAGGTGAAAAATCATGTTTAAAAAAATTTATATTGAAAACTTTAGATGTTTTGATAAAATAGTTTTGGATGGGCTAAAAAGTTTTAATATTGTAATTGGGAAAAACAATGTGGGCAAAACCGCTTTTCTAGAGGCAATATTTTTACATATCGGTTCTCATAATCCCGATATTACATTTAAAATCGATCAATTTCGTGGTATAGTAACCTATGAATTAAAAGCTGAATCTGTCTGGTCTCCACTTTTTCATAATTTAAACACGCAACGACCTATTCTTATAAGATCTTTTGATGAACTTCAAAGGAAAGCAAGTTCAGAGATATCTATTGCTGGTAAGAAAGTTACGAAGGCAAGCTTAAAGACTAAGGGTATAGGCTATGATTCTACAGATTTTTCACAAGGATTAGATAGATTAAAACTCGTATATAGTGATACGAAGAAACAAGGTATTACTGCATATGCCATAGTTGATTCCACAAATATGGATGGAGCTGCTTTTAAATACGAACGACCCGAAGAACTAGATTTTAAAAAGGGAATGTTTATTTCAACAATGACTTCACGTTCATTAGAGGAGGAAGCTCAAAGGTTTAGCAAATTACAAATAGCTGGAAACGATGAAAAAATTATTGAAGCAATGCAAAAGATAGAGCCAAGACTAAAAAAACTCCTTGTGGTACCAATAGGTGCAAAATCGGTCATCTACGCGGACATTGGTTTTAAAAAAGCAATCGCGGTAAACTTACTGGGCGAAGGTGTCGTGCGCCTATTACAAATTTTATTGGCCCTGTCTCAAACCGAAGATGGAATAGTGGTTATTGATGAAATTGAGAGAGGGTTCCACTATGAATTTTATTACCAAGCAATAAAAATTATAGCTGAATTTGCACAACAATTAAATATCCAAATCATAGCAACCACGCATAACAGAGAGCTACTAATGGCCACCAATCAACTTTTTCAAGAAAGCAACTCGCAGGATTTATTCATTATTAGGCTAGACAAGCATATGGATGAAATTGTTCCCACTTACTATGACCTATCGAAATTAAAACTTGTATTTGACGAGGGCTGGGAAATAAGATAAATTGAATGATACAATTAAAATACAAAAATCAAAACTTTTGGTTGTTGAGGGTAAAGATGAAAAAAATATATTTGATCATTGGTATCAACAATTGGCAATCACAGATGTCCAAGTATTGCCCATAGGTGGAAAAACTCAACTAAAAAGTAACCTTGAAATATTAAAAAGTCTCTTTAATTTTAATGCGGTTACCCATATCGCTATCATCATAGATGCAGACCAAAATGAAACGGGGGCTTTTAACAGCGTCTGTCATTCATTAAAATCGATTGGTCTCAACCCACCTAGTGAGCAAATGGTTTTCACTTCAAATATTCCTAAAATAAAGGTCATGATTGCTAAGGGAACTGGCAATAGGGGCTCCGTTGAAGATTATTTTTTAAATTCAGTAAAGGAAATAAATAAATTTAAATGTGTAGAAAGTTACTTTGACTGTATACATGAAAATGAAGGCACAATTAAATCAGAGGAAAAAATTGTAATTGCTAAAACTTATGTCTATTTAGCCTCAAATCCAGATTTTGCAAGATATAGATTGGGTGAAAGTGTGAAGGCCGGTTTTTGGGATTTGGAAGACAAAGCTTTTGTCGAATTGAAAGAATTTATTAAGAGTTGGTAGAAAAAAATATGATTGAATTAAGTAGTACATTTTAATTATGAAATCCTTCTTCCCCAAACTCACATTCAAAGTTGATGATATAATTTCTTACACGGAATTAGTCGCTGCAGAAGGAATTAACTTGCAGAAGGGAATGAATTTTAATGTTAAACCGGATTACTCGGTACTTTTAATGTCTGTCCGTAAAAATGCGCCATACGCCGATGAATACGACTCTAAAACGGGTACACTTATTTACGAAGGACACGATGTTCCCAGCAATTTAGCAGATGATCCAAAGAAAGTTGATCAACCACTAACAACTCCCAAAGGCACGCTAACAGAAAACGGAAAGTTTTTTACTTCAGCTCATGCATACCAAAATAAATTAGTAGAGCATCCGCACAAAGTAAAGGTTTATGAGAAAATTCACTCTGGGATTTGGTGTTACAAAGGTTTCTTCAATCTTATTGACTCCGCAATTGTGAATACTGGAAAGAGAAATGTTTTTAAGTTTTATCTTCAACCAATAGAAATGAAGGCATTCAACAAAGAAATTATTTTAAAGCATTCAAGATTAATTCCCACCGAAGTAAAAATAGAAGTTTGGGCAAGAGACAAGGGTCAATGTGTTAAATGCGGCTCAACTGAGAACTTGCATTACGATCACGATTTACCATTCTCTAAAGGCGGCACTTCGCTAACGGCACAAAATGTTAGAATACTTTGTATGAAATGTAATCTCAAAAAGTCCAATAAAATATTGACAGTTCCCCCAATCTTCTTTTCGTGACAGAAACTTGTCGTCCTTTGACAAGCTCTGGGTGACAATAACTTTAACCATCCCGCCAATTTTTCTTTCTTAATTATGCTTTGTCGTGCTTCATCCCCGGCGAGTCGGGGCAGGCAAGCTCCGGACGAAAATGATTTTAACCTTTCTGCTAATTTTTTATTTTAGGATACAAAATTACTATCGCTATGACAGACAAGACTTACGCACTCTTCAAACAAAAAGTTTACTCAATGTATCCTGCTATAACAGAAGAAGAGTATAATGCTTTTCAGGATGTGTTTTTACCAAAGATTTTTCCGAAGAAGACAATCCTTTGCAAGCCCGGCAGAATTGCATCGGAACTGTATTTCATAAACAAGGGCAGCTTAAGACTGTTCTATGAAATTGATGATGCCGACAGAACTTTGTTCTTTGCATTCGAGAATCAATTTACGGGTCCTTGCCGCAGCTTTATGCTTGGAGAGCCAAATCACCAGATTTTTGAAACGCTTGAAGAAAGCGAGCTGCTGGTGGTTAAACGAGAACCTTTTTTAGAAGCACTTGAAAAATATCCGCGTCTCGCTTTGCTTAGAAGCATAATTGCAGAGGAAAATTTGTTCATTACTGAAGGAATAGTGTCTTTTCTTCTTCTTAATTCGCCGGAAGAAAGATATTCTAATTTGTTACAGCACAATCCGGAAATACTTAAGAGGATACCGCAGCATCAGATCGCTACCTATTTAGGCATCTCTCCCGTTTCGCTCAGCAGAATCAGAAAAAGAATTATCACCAAAAAGTAATTTCTTAACAATTGTTAATTTACTTGTGCCTCCGCAGCACTTATTTTTGCTCCGTAAAAACATTTAATCATAAAACAAAGGAGTAAAAATTATGAGTACAAACAAAATGCCGAGAAGCTTCAAAATGATGGGGATTGAGTTGAAGGTGAAAGTATCAAAGGAAGACTCGGATAGTAAAATTTCTTCAATTGAACAAAGCGTTGCGCCCGGCGCCGGATCACCCCCGCATATTCTCCACGATGCCGATAAAATGATTTATGTAATTGAAGGAAAATTTTTATTACGGAACGGCGATGAAAAAATCGAGGCGGAACCGGGAACCATGGTTTATATTCCCAAGGGAGTAATTCATAACTTCAAAAATATTGGAAGCGAAAAGGGAAAGATTCTTGTAACTCTCACTCCCGCCGGACACGAGGAATTTTTATATGACTTGAGCCAGCGCTTGCAAACCGAGTCCCCTTCTCCGCAGTTAATGAAAGAAGTTGGGAGCTTGCATCATGTTGAAATGGTGATGGGATAGTATCGGTAATTATAATCTGTCACCCCTTAACTTGTCCCGCTATTGGCGGGACAGCTTAGGGTGACAGTGGGAATAAGTCAGGAAGTAAAATGACGGGTTTAGTTTTTTACTTCATTTCCTCCATCTAAAAATTTCATTCCAACGTAAACTAAGGAAATCATCCAAAGTAAAGTTGCGAGCGGGTAAGTAACTTTCAACCCAACCCCCCACTCGAGAACTTGAGCAAGAGGAAATCCTATGCCGGCAAGAATTAGAAAAATTGCAATCCACGTGGGAAGAGTTTTAGCTTTGAAAAACCCAGTACCGAGAATGATTGAGGTGATAGGAAATAATGGACCGAGCAATCCGACAAGCAAGTATTCGAATCCTGGATTAGAATAGAAAGCAGTCCAAACTTCATCACCCGCACCACGGCCGCGCAGAGTCCATTCAATTACACGAAAGTATTCATGACTCATTCCAACAACAGAACCAAATAATCCAGTAAACGCTGTAATTAATCCCAGCTTTTTGTGTGTTGCGCTGAGCTGTCTTGAAAGCTCAAGATAAATAAGGACAAAGAATATCAAAGCGAACGATCCAAAAATTCCCTCAACATAGCTCGTTATGCCAGGTGGAATGAGACCAATTCCAAGTGCGAAAGTCATTGCAGAAATAAAAAGCAGAATAGGTCCCGCGAAGAAAGAAAATTTGGTTATTGTTTGCAGCGAAGATTTTGTTTTTGTGTTGTTCATTTTAGTACTCTTTTGTGTTTTTGTTAAATTATTTTGATGGATCAAAAATAATTCATGAAGCAAAGGAGACTGTCTACATATGTTAAATTATTGAGGCAGACCTTTTAACATATGTTAAATTATTATTGTAATCCGGCTCTGATGCGGCTTACACTAACTTGAGTGGTGCCTAAATATGATGCGATGTGTTTGAGCGGAGCTCTGTTAGTTATTCCGGGGTATCTCTTTTCAAATTCAAAGTATCTTTCTTTTGCCGAGAGAAATCTGATGCTTTCGATTTCACTCTGGCATTCTACGAAAGCTAAAATTGCAAGCTTGCGTCCGCATCTTTCTATTTGATGATACTGTTCACACAGCCTATCGAACTCGTAGTTGTAAATTTCAATCACTTCTGAATCCTCAATCATTTCTATTGCTTTGTGCGACGGTTCTCCTGTAAAGTAGCTGGGCAGCCCGCCCATGAAGCTGTTATCCATTGCGAAGTAATCGGTTATGTCATTGCCGTCTCGGATGTAAAAAACCCTTCCGAGTCCTTTCACAATAAAGTATAGTTTTCTCGATACTTCTCCTATGTTTAAAAGTGTTGTGTTCTTCTTGTATGTTTTCCTCGCGCAAATTTTACTAAGCGCTTCCTGCTCTTTTGAACCAAGAGGAGAAATTGAATTTAATACTTCAATCATCTCGTTCATAAAAAATCCACTGCTTTATTATAATTAGAATAATTATGGCTGAAATATATAACTGTTGCAAAATAAAACACAAAAGGATAGTACAGCATAAAATATCTATTAAGTACTGCCGGTGACGGATTCTGGTCTATTGCAGGAAGTGCGTAAGTGCGGTAAAAACTTAACCGCGGAGTTCGCTGAGAATGCGCAGAGTTCGGAGAGATGGTCGTCCCCGCAAAAAACCTTTGTTAATAATTAAAAACCTTCCAAGATTAAACCACCCAATAAAAATATTTTTTTCTGCACGGGTAACATTTAGGCGCTTTTTTGCATCTATGTATTAGAAGACAATAGTCGTTTGAGTCAGAATGTAAATAATATCGTTGAATTTACTCTGCTCTTCAACAAATACAAGAAGAGATTGTATAATTATATTCTTAAAATGACTGCAGACCGGATGCTTACGGATGATATCATTCAAGAGGTTTTTATAAAGCTTTACGGAAACCTGGATCTAATACGCAATAAGCAGAGCATTCAATACTGGCTTTTCAAAACTGCAAGGAATGAGTTTTTTACATTGTCCAGGAATATTAAGCTGAAAAAATTATACGATGAAGCGGAAGATTCTGACGATGTTGAGATTGAAGATACTGTTTCTCTTGAAGAAGAATTTGAGCACAAAGAATTGACCAAGCTGATTGCCGATGAACTTGAAAAGATACGCGCGGATCAGAAAGAAATTTTTATTCTGAAAGAATACGCCGGATTAACATATAAAGAAATTGCATCGCTGATGGAAATAGATATAGAGGACGTAAAAAGCAGATTGTATAAAGTCCGGCAGAAATTAATAAAACGAATATCGAAACTCATTAACTAATTTTATTTTAACAAACAGCTGAGCCATGGAAGACAAAAAACTTTTGGAAGTGATAAACTCTTACTTTGACGGCGAGCTTGAAAAGGGGCAAGAGCCGCTTCTGTTCACACAGCTTTCTTTAAATAACGAAGCAAGAGAATATTTTAAGCAGCTCACTAAAATCAAAGCTGCGGTTGAAGGATCACTCGAGGAATTTCCCGAAGAACTTGACGAAAGAATATTAAGATCAGTTGGATCAAGCGAATCATTAAAGCCCGGAATATTTTCAAACTTCAAAATTTTTTCAGCAATTCCTTATGCTGCCGCAATGATTTTACTTTTTTTAAGCGGTTATCTTTTCTTTAAAGTAGCGAGCTTTCAGGAAAAAGTTGATAACCTTTCTCAGCATGTAACCCTTCAATCCAAAACAATTCAAATGCTTTACAACAGCTTACCGGGAATTGAAGTCCGTGCAACTTTTGATAATGAAATAATTGTAAAACCAAATATTTGAGGTAAACATGAAAGCCAAATTATTTATTCCGTTCATTCTAATTTTATTTCTCTGGGGATGTAAAGAGGAAAAGAAAATAGAAATTATTCCAAGCCTTGAGCAGGATTATTTATCTGAAAGTGAAGTTGATAAACCGGCTGAATTTCAAAATAAAAGCGGCGAGACAGATAATAGCGCCAACGATGATTTAATCGGGGCCATTAAATCAATACATGCCAGCAGTATTAAAGATTCTCTTCGATATATCGTCAAGCTAAGATTATATATAAACGAACATGGCAGCGTCGATAAAATAAAAGATATAAGCACGGTTTATGATCGAACTGAATATTCGACCGATGGGGTAAAAAATTATTTGGAACGGGAAAAAATGAATAATGCCCTATCTAATAAAATAGCGGAATTGGAGTTTGAGCCAGCCGTGAAGGATGGTAGGAATGTAAAATCCTGGATTGATTTAACAGGATTTAATATTCTGGCAAAACCTGACGGAAATTTTGAAATTGAGATGCCCGATTTTTTAAGCGGTATGCCTTTTGGTTCTAAGGATAAGTACTTAGTAAACGCCGATGTAATGCCCGAAGTAGTCGGTGGGATGTACTCTATTCAAGAAAAAATTGTTTACCCCGAATTGGCTAAACGTGCCGGAATACAAGGCAAGGTATTTGTACTGGCTTCTATTGATGAAAACGGCGATGTAAAAGAAACTAAAATTATTAAAGGTATCGGCGGCGGCTGTGATGAAGCCGCAATGATTGCAATAATGCATGTAAAGTTTGTTCCCGGAAAAAAGGAAGGTAAACCTGTAAAAGTTCAGGTTACAATCCCGATAGTTTTCAAATTACAATAATTATTAAAATTAAAAGGAGTAATGAAATGAAATCACTTTTTTCTTCTCTTCTGCCTTTCTACTTTTTGTTTGGATTATTTATTTATGATCTGCCTGATGATCCTGATGTTATGCCGTTCCCCATTGGCGGAATGAAAGCAATCGCTGAAAATGTTGTTTATCCTGAAATAGCCAAAGTAAATAAGCTCGAAGGAAAAGTACTTGTAAAAGCACTTATTAATGAACAAGGCAAAGTTGCTTCAACCGAAGTAGTTGAGAGTTTGAGTGTTGAGTGTGACAAAGCAGCTGTCGATGCAATTAAGAAAGTGAAATTCAATCCTGCTTTGAAAGATGGTAAAGCAGTAAAATGTGAGGTTGTAATTCCGGTTCAATTTAAGCTGTGCTGAAAAGAGCAGGCTATTTAAGACATTTATTTAATTTCACTTCATTCGTGGGAACAATCAAGTTTCTGAAAGTTCTTATCATCTTTTTTCGAAAAACTCAGCGCTCTTTACACCTGCTCTGCGTCCTCCGCGGTTAAGTTTTTACCGCTGAGGACGCTGAGAATTCGCATAGCATACAAACCGTAATTCGATCATTGATTTTATATTCATAAATTTTCTTGTTCCCAATATGGGAACTTTATATATTTGCCCGTGCGGATTATAGCAATCAAGACATTAAAAGATTTTTGGCAAAAGCATAATAGTGCCGAACAACCGTTAAAAGCTTGGTATGTCGAGGCAAAAAGAGCAAACTGGAAAAAACCTTCTGATATTACTAGGCTTTATCGAACAGCGAGTGTTTTGTCAAACAATAGAATTGTTTTCAACATCAAAGGAAACGATTATAGACTAGTAACAGTAATTAACTATGATTTTGAGATTGTGTACATAAGATTCATAGGCACACATAAAGAATATGATAAAATAAACGCAGAGGAAATTTAAGATGACAATTAAACCAATAAAAACAAAAAAAGATTACGATGCAGCGCTTAAAAAGATTGACGAGTTGTTTGATGCAAAACCCAATACTCCCAACGGAGATTTGCTGGAAGTACTTACGACTCTAGTTGAAGCTTATGAGCAAAAACATTTTAATATCGCACCGCCGGATCCGATCGAAGCAATAAAGTTCAGGATGGAACAGCTTGGACTTAAACAAACCGATATTGCAGAAGTAATCGGGGGCAAAAACAGAGCCTCGGAAATTCTTAACAAGAAAAGAGAATTAACCGCAAAAATGATGAGAGACCTTCATCGCAAATATAATATTCCTGCCGAATCACTTCTTGCTTAATATGCAAATCGGCTCAATAAAATAAGACCCCTCCGTTTTTTTCTAAAATCTCTGTGCCCTTTGTGCCTGCCCTGTGTCCCCCTCCAAAGGCGGGTAAATCCGCGGTAAAATACTAACCGCAGACCTGTCCGCCCCTGGTGGAGAGCGCAGAGTCGTCTGTCTTTGGCTGAGAATTCGCAGAGTTCGCAAAATACAAACAATTAATAGGATTGTTTTACATCACAATCAAGCTTTTTTACGTTTCGTTTATAACCATAACTTTATACCTTTGCCAAACAAATTTATAAGGATACTTTATGAAAAAATCAATCTTAGTTTTCATGGCTCTAATTACTCTTATCGGATGTTCTGAACAGAAAAAAGGACCCTCTGTTGTCACAAAGGAAGTTACCTATACTGCAGATGGAACAACCCTAAAAGGATTTCTTGCATATGATCAAAATATAGAAGTTGCTCGACCCGGAGTAATTGTCGTTCACGAATGGTGGGGACACAATCAATATACACGCAAAAGAGCGATTATGCTTGCCGAACTCGGTTACACGGCTTTAGCAGTTGATATGTACGGTGATGGAAAGCAGGCAAATCATCCTGAAGATGCGGGAAAATTTGCAATGGAAGTTATGCAGAATATGCCTGCTGCAAAAGCTAGGTTTGAAGCGGGAGTGAAATTTTTAAAGGATCAGCCGCAAACAGATGGCAAAAAGATTGCGGCAATCGGTTA
>JBGSOQ010000080.1:0-2915 GCA_041739035.1 Ignavibacteriaceae bacterium
AGATGACCGAATCTGAATTGGGATTTCATTTAGTTTACGATGTATGCCACAACATTGCCAAAATTGAGAATCATAAAATTGAAAATGAAATCAAGAAAGTTTGTGTTCACAGAAAAGGTGCAACGAGAGCATTTCCTCCTGGCAGTAAAATGATACCAGCAAAATATTGCAATGTTGGGCAGCCGGTTTTAATTCCTGGTGATATGGGAAGGTATTCATTTGTTGCAGTTGGTACTGAAAAAGCAATGAATGAAACTTTCGGAAGTTCGTGTCATGGTGCTGGAAGAAATTTGAGTCGTACTAAAGCATTGAAAGATGCAAAGGGAAGGAATCTTCTTGATGAATTGAATAGAAGGGGAGTTGTGATTCAGGCAAGCGGCTACAAAACCATCGCAGAGGAAATGCCCAATGCTTATAAAGATGTTTCGGAAGTTGTGAATGTAATGCATGAAGAAGGAATAACCAAAAAAGTTGCAAAGCTGCGTCCAATTGGCGTGATAAAGGGATAAATAGTCGGCATTTCATAAATAGGTGTTCAATAGATTATTTGTTCATATAAATAACGTACACATCCCTTCGTCGCTTCTATCTAAAGGAGTCCTTCGGACAAGAAGGGAGTACTACGTATCGTCCCCTCTTGAGAGGGGCGAGGGGTGTGTTGTAACTTAACCGGTTTTCTATCGTATTCATATACTTTTTGCTCAAGTAAAAGGTTGGTAAAATCATTTTGGTCAATAATTTTCGGTAAGTTATCTAGAATTACCAGGAGATAATTACCCACAAAAAATATTATTGAATTCCTTCTAATCTTATTAAATTACTCTCCGAAATTTTTAAGATGATAATGGAATCAAATAAAATAAAGAGCAGCTTTTCATTCCGATTTGGAAGACTATGTTGGTACTAGAAATTGTTTTCCTGATTGTACTTACCGGTTATTTTCTCCAATCGGTTTTGTTCATAATTGGTTCTTCGAAAAAGTTTCCAAAGACTGAAGGAAAAATATTACCAGATGTTTCGGTAATTGTAGCTGCGCGAAATGAAGAAGAAAATATTCTTCGGTGCTTGAAATCACTAGATAAGCTTGAGTATTCTGAGGATAAACTCCAAATAATTCTTGTTGATGATAGATCAACGGACAAAACTGGAAATATAATTGATAATTTTATCCTTGATAAACCAAAGTTCACCAAAATTGTCACAAAAAAGGAAATCGGCAGACTTAAAGGTAAGACAAATGCCTTAGCAAATGCTTTAGAGATTGCAACAGGCGAAATAATCCTAACAACTGACGCGGATTGTGTGATGGCTTCCACATGGGTGAAAACAACGGTTTCATATTATCAAGATGATGTAGCAATGGTTAATGGGTTCACCACTCAGACTGCTAAGAGTCAATTTAGTGGTATGCAAGCAATTGATTTCGTTTATCTTTTAATCATAGCTGCCGGGACAATTAATCTTAAGACTCCGCTTAGCTGCATCGGAAATAACATGTCCTACCGAAAGAAAGCTTATTATGAAGTAGGAGGTTATGAGAATCTTCCTTTCAGCATTACGGAAGATTTTAATTTACTTAAGGCTATTAATAAACTTGGCAAGTACAGGATAATTTATCCATTAGACAAAAATGCCCTGGTAACTTCAACTGCATGTAAAAATATTAAGGCGCTATATCACCAAAAAAAGAGGTGGTCTGTTGGAGGATTAAGAGCCCCCTGGCAGGGCTATGTGATTTTTATTTTTGGTTATTTAACTAATGTCTTAACCCTATTGACACCACTTTTTTTATCCAAAATATGGTTATACCTTAGTTTGTTTAAGCTGGCTACTGATTTATTCCTACTTTTTCCGGCATATAAGAAACTTGGACTTGTTAAAGATCTAAAATATTTTATCTCTTTTGAAATTTATTACCTTATCTACGTAACTCTTCTGCCGCTAATTGTATTTACAACAGGCAAAAAGGTTCACTGGAAGGGAAGAGAGTATTAATGCTTCTGCTCTGTAATTATTATGTTACTTATCGCTGCAATGCATATTGTGAATTTTGTCATTTTGGTATTCACGAAAATTTTAAAGACACTCCTTTTGCATCTCTTGATGATTTCAAATCAAATGTCAGCCAATTAGCTAAATTAGGAGTAAAGTTTATTGATTTGACCGGCGGTGAACCGCTTCTAAACAAGAACATTCATCACATGGCAAAATTTGCTCACGATCTTGGTATGCAAACCAGCATTACAACAAATACGTTGTTATATCCAAAATATGCTGAAAGTTTAGCCGGAAACGTAAATCTTCTTCACTTCTCTTTAGATTCACCCGACGAAGTAGAGCATAACAAGATAAGAAAAGTTGATTGCTACAAAAATATTTTCAAAAGTATTGAAATTGCCAAATCACTTGGAGAGTTTCCTGATATCATTTTTACTGTAACGAATGATACATATAATAAACTTCCGCAAATGCATGAGATTGCATCGAAACAAGGATTGGTTTTGCTTGTCAATCCGGTGTTTTCGTATTTCGGGAATCCGGGTTTATCATTGCATGCAATAGATTTTATTGAGGAATTTATCGAAGGGAAAATAAATATTTACATGAATCGAGGATTTCTTAAATTAAGAAGAGATGGCGGGAATGATATTAAGAATCCTTTGTGCAAGGCTGCAACCAGAGTTATTGTTATTTCACCATCAAATGAAATTATCTTGCCTTGCTTTCATTTTGGGAAAGAAACAATCCCGATTGATAGACCAATTAAAGAGATTAGAAAATCTGAGAAGATAAAATACTATAAAAAGAATGAGGGCCGCTTTGATTTTTGCCAAGGCTGCACGGTGAATTGTTATTTTGAGCCATCATTTGCCTTTCCGTCAAATATTTATTCATTAATGAGCGTTGATTCAAAA
>JBGSOQ010000086.1:0-7070 GCA_041739035.1 Ignavibacteriaceae bacterium
TGTTTATAATGGAATTCAACCTAAATGGATTGAGTATATTTATAAAAATTATGGAATCTACACCGTTCTAAATCATAGCTTCGGACGCTATGGAGTTACTGTAGATGGTATTTATGTACCGAATACTGACTATGCCGATCCAAAAACAATTGAACAACTATTAAAAGAAGTAAACACTCTGGCGCAAGAATTTAAGGATGTGCCCGGACTTTTAATGTGGCTGCTCGGCAACGAAAACAATTACGGTCTTTTTTGGGGAGGCGCAGAAACCGAAGATATACCTGTGGGCGAAACATTGGAATCAGTGAGAGCAAAGCATATGTATAAACTATTCAACGAAGGTATTCTGGAAATCAAAAAATTTGATTCGAACCATCCGGTTGCAATTTGTAATGGAGATTTACTTTTCATAGATATTATCGCCGAAGAAGTTACTGATATGGATGTTTTAGGTGTGAACGCCTACAGAGGTCTTTCTTTTACTGATTTGTTCGATAAAGTAAAGGAAAAGTTGAATGTGCCTCTTATGTTCACAGAATTTGGTTCCGATGCCTTCAATGCCGTAGAAATGCGTGAAGATCAAATCATGCAGGCAAAATATCTACTGGGAAATTGGAAAGAGATCTTTGAAAATGCTTATGGTAATGGCAAAACTGGAATTTCAATTGGAGGCATGACCTTCCAATTTAGTGATGGTTGGTGGAAGTATTTGCAGGAAAGTAATTTAAGTGTCCAGGATATTCACGCTTCTTGGTCAAATGGCGGATACAGTGAAGATTATATTGAGGGCGAAAATAATATGAATGAAGAATGGTTTGGGATTTGTGCTAAAGGTCCAACTGACGACAGAGGGTTTTATCAATTATATCCCAGAGCCGCATATTATGCTCTAACCGATGCGTATAAAATTAATCCTTATGATGAAAAAGTGGACGCCGCAGTAATCAGACATCACTTTGATAAATTAAATCCAACAGAATATGTTTTAAAAGCCAGAGGTGATAAGGCAGCAATTCAGACTACCAGACTGGGTGCTGTGCGTCTAAGCGGTTTGCGTTTCGAATTTGAAACATATAATACCGGCGGCGAAAGTATTACAACACCAGACGATAGAGTAAATGGGAGTTCAAGTTACCCCTCATTTCTTGGTTTCGATCACAAGCAATCTTTTTATGCTGAATTAGAATCACAGCCGGCAGCAAACATTACAGGTAAGGTTGCGCTCAATGTTTTAGGTCACATTCCAACCAATCCTATTGATGAAATTTTTTATGAAAATAGAGGCCGACCTAAAACTATACTAACACCTGATGAGCAAATTACACTTGAGAGTATCGATAGAGTAAAAGTTTACAGAGCTAGTGTTAACTGGGATCATTCATGGTTTAAGCTGGATGGTTTTTACAGGACGGGCCATTACCATTGGGGTTATGAAGGTGATTTTTTCGGTTTGTATCCCGAGGCTAATTATGGACCAAACATAGATATTTATAATGCTAATGCACCGCTCGGATTTGAAATTGCTGGCAAGAAGCAGCTTGATGGTTTAAAAATTGCTTTTGGGCCGGAATTATGGTGGGGAGCAAACCCTGCTTTATTGCTAAAATACAGCAGAGATGTAGGTCCCTTAAAAATTACCGGAATTTATCACGAAGATTTGGATGAACAGGGCGAAGCAGTTAGCTCTTTTGCAGTTCCATTACCTCCAACAAGAAGGGCAACTTTACACCTTGCAACTAAGTACGATATTTTCGGTTTTGAAATTGGCGGCATTTGGTCAGGCAGCACTAAAAAAGGAGAAATTTTTCAAATAGCTGCTGGAAGTGAAGGTAACTATAGAATTCTTCAAGATCAAATTAAAACATCTGATGCCTTCGGCGGTAAGGTTAAAATTACAATGCAAAGCGGCATATGGAATTGGTATGTTGAAGGAGCTGCACAAGGATTGGTTGCCGATGGTGGAGTTAATCAATCTCTTACTTTTACTGGGTGGAGATTGAAAAATAGCGGTCTTGGAAATCAATACAGTTTACTTACCGGTTTAGCAGTTATTTATGGCGATTTTCAGATTGCTCCTAATTTTATGTGGCAAAAACCAATTGAAGATCCCATTCCAAACACAGTACCGGCTCCTGGCCGACCAAGAAATATCTTATCGGATCCTTTTGCAGTCAGAGGAAATCGTGAAACAACAGCAGGCGAACTCTTAATTACCTACGATCCCACTCCTGCTACTTGGATGTATGCCTGGGATAGTGATGTAAGAGAGGATGCGTTGCTTGCCGTTAGTGCTGGAGTTGTTTTCAGACATCAGCCGACAACAAGAGATGCAGCAATAGGAATTTTGGCTGACGGCAGAACAATTTTTGCTTTTCCGGGCGCACCTCCAGCTCGCGATTTATGGGAATTCCACAGCCGGATAGTTTCCAAACTGGCACCTGATTTTGGTCTAATTGCAAATATTTATGCAGGTGAAGGAGAACCCAATGGAAGTGATACCCGCGTTATTCACAGATATGGAGCAGACATTCGATTTGCAATGCATTCATTAAAAGTTATCGCTCAAGCAAAAATTAACGACTGGGGACCTTATGATTATCATAGAGATTTTAACTTAACTTATCCACTTCAATTAACAGCAGATGTATCAGTTCAATTAGGGATGCCCGACTGGTTTGATCTTCCTCAAACAAGGCTAGGCATCAGGGGAACATGGCGCTCACTGGATGAAAACTCTCCTCGTTACTGTCCTACGACAAATCTAAATGTTCTAGGTGAGCCCGTTTGCGATCCTAAAGCTCCGGGTTTTTCGGACGGCAGTGAGTGGGAGATACGTACATATCTGCATTTTAATTTTGGTATGTAATTAAAAAAACTTAGTGGAGATACAAATGATACAAAGAAAAATATTTTATTCAGCTATAGCTCTCTTTACAATGATTTCAGCATTATTTTTAACGAGTTGTGAAAGAGACCTTGATGTTTTAGAACCTGCAACTTATCCAGATATTCCAGAAGTATTTATTGACGGATTTAGTTCGGGGCTTAATTATGCGGCTTTCGGCGGGTCAAAAGTAACCGCTTTTGATGTTGATAAAGAAGTAAAGTACAAAGGGACTACTTCAATGCGAATTGAAGTTCCAGATTTTGAGGATCCGCTCGGAGCTTATGCAGGAGGCGTATACTTTACAAGTGTCGGGCGCAATTTATCAGGCTACGATGCTTTAACGTTTTGGGCTAGAGCCAGTCAACCAGCTTCTATCGATGTAGTTGGAATTGGTAATGATCTTGGTGCATCTAAAAACCAAGCTACCATAAGCGGCTTAGCCATTAATACTAATTGGAAAAAATATATTATACCTATTCCCGATCCGAGCAGGTTTAAAGCAGAAAGAGGAATGTTCTTTTATTCTGAGGGACCTGAAAATAATAAGGGTTATACAATCTGGTTCGATGAGGTTAAATTTGAAAAGCTTGGCACAATAGCCCATCCAAAACCCGTTATATTAAATCAGCAAGATCAAAACGTAGTGGCATTTGTTGGTCAAAAACTTAATATCGGAGATACTTATATATCCTTTAATATGCCTAACGGAACAGATCAAAGAGTCAACGTATCAACAAGTTATTTTATTTTTTCTTCGTCCAATGAATCTGTAGCGACAGTTAATGAAGACGGACAGATTTCTATTGTTGGACTTGGTACTGCCAAAGTAACTGCTAAAGTCGGCTCAATTACTGCCGCGGGATCAATTACAGTAAATACAGGTGAATTACCACCTCGTGCACCTGTTCCTACAATTCCTGCTGCAGATGTAATATCATTATTTAGTAATGCATACACAAATGTTCCAGTCGATACATGGGCAACAGGATGGCTTTACTCAACGGCTGTTTTACAGGAAGTTCAAATTGAAGGTGATGATGTAAAACTTTACACCAACCTTAATTTTAACGGAATCGAATTTACCTCACAAACAATTAATGCAACTTCGATGACACGCTTTCATATGGATATCTATACTCCAGACCCAACGGCACCTCCGGCAGCGTTTAAAGTTCTATTGGTTGATTTCGGTGCAAATGGAGTTTTTGACGGCGGAGATGATGTATCGCATGAAGTTACCTTTACTGCAAATACTAATCCTAAATTAGCAACTAAACAATGGGTTCAGTTGGATGTCCCATTATCGATGTTTACAGGACTTACCACAAAAGGACACCTGGGGCAGTTAGTTATTTCAGGTGATCTAAAAACCGTTTTTGTTGATAATGTTTACTTCCACCGTAGTGGTGGTGGAACACCAACAGTCCCAACAACCCCAGCACCCACGCCAACTTTTCCTGCGGCTAATGTTGTATCGTTATTCAGTAATGCATATACAAATGTAACTGTCAATACCTGGTCTGCGAGTTGGGATAATGCAGATGTAGCGGATACTAAAATTTCCGGCAATGACGTGAAACTATACACCAATTTGGTATTTGCTGGTATTGAATTCACTTCTCCAACAATTGATGCAACTACAATGACACATTTTTACATGGATATCTGGACACCAGATCCTACCGCCCTTCCGGCTGCATTTAAAATAAAATTGGTTGATTTTGGTGCGAACGGAGCTTTTGGCGGAGGTGATGACGTAGAACACGAACTTACGTTCAATGCTGCCTCAACACCTGCTTTAACAACCGGAAACTGGGTTAGTTTTGATATTCCTTTATCAAACTTTACAGGATTGACAACGAAAGGTCACTTAGCGCAATTAATTATTGTTGGAGATCCCAATACTGTTTATGTCGATAACATATTGTTTCATAAATAAGTGAAATTTTAATGCCATTTGAATTGATAATCAAATATGCATAAAATACTAACAGCACCGGAAGCTGAATTAGATCAACAAAGTAAACTTTCTTTGAAAGATTCAGTATTGAGATTAATCTGGCGTGAGTATCAGATTTCAAGAGCTGAAATTTCACGCCAGCTGAATTTATCCCGTTCAACAGTTACTGAAATTATTAAAGATGCGCTTCCAACCGGTTTTGTTAAAGAGGGTGGAATTGGTGAATCTAATGGCGGCAGAAAGCCAATCTTACTCGAGTTTCAAGATGATGCGAAAGTAATTTTGGGTATTGATATCGGAGCAACACACGTTTCAGTTGCCATGACTAATTTGCGAGGCAAGCTGCTTTTATGGAAAGAAAAAGAATTTCCTGTAAGAGAAGATTCTGAAGGCACGTATAAATTAATAGATGAGATGTGTAATGAATGTCTATCGACCTTGAAGCGTGGTTCAGAAATGCTTTTGAGCATAGGAGTATCAGTACCAAGCCCGGTTGATCCAATCCGTCCCGAGTATTTATCTGAAACAATAATTCCTGCATGGCATGGTAAAAGCGGGCTGGAAAGATTACGTGAAAAATATGATGTGCCGGTTTATCTGGATAATGATGCAAACGTAGGGGCATTAGCTGAACACTGGTGGGGCGCAGGCAAAGGTGTTAATGATCTTATATTTATTAAAATATCAAACGGAATTGGTGCTGGTTACATATTGGGAGGAAAACTTTATCGCGGTTCAAAAGGCATAGCCGGAGAAATGAGCCATATGCCCATTGATCCGAATGGCAGATTATGTGGCTGCGGATTAAGGGGCTGCTTATCTACAGTTGTTTCTGCTTGGGCTTTGAAAGAAAGAGTTAGAACACTCGCAAACCTTTATCCGAATAGTCCTTTAACGTCTGGTAGTCCCAGTATAATTAACATTGAAGATGCTGCATTGGGCGGAGATCCTTTAGCTGTACAAGTAGTTAGTGAAGCAACAAATTACCTAACCAGTGCAATTACAAGCGTTGTTAATTTATTAAATCCGGAATTGATAATAATTGGCGGCAGTCTATCAAGATTAGGAGAACTGGTCATTAATCCCATACAAGAAAAAATGAACGAATGTGCTCTTGTTAGTAATCTTAGCAAGACTAAATTAAGAACCAGCACACTCGGTTCAAAAGGAATTGCCATAGGTGCCGCAACCTTAGCGATAGAACAAGTTTTTATCGAGCCAAAAATTTTAAGAGAAAATATAAATCCAGCTGTACTAAAATAAATTTTATATTCTTCAATTAAGAAAACAGAAGAGATAGGAGAACTTATGAAAACAAATAAAGCACACATTTCATTGCTTTTGGTTTATACACTCATACTTTTTTCGTTTCCATCATGTGATAATCCTCTGGATCCGGAAGTACCAAACTACCAGCTTGTTTGGCAGGATGAATTTGAAGGACTTGCTGGTCTGAAACCCGATTCTACGAAATGGACTTATGATATCGGGACGGATTGGGGAAATGCACAGCTTGAATATGACACTGATCGCTCAGAGAATGTATCTTTAGACGGTAACGGCAATTTGGTAATTACCGCACGAAGAGAGTCATACATGGGTCAGCCATTTACTTCAGCAAGAATAAAAACACAGGGATTATTTGAGCAAACTTACGGCAGATTTGAAGCAAGAATAAAAATGCCTTGGGGTCCCGGATTATGGCCTGCTTTCTGGCTTCTTGGTTCCAATGTTGAAACTGTCGGATGGCCAGAATGCGGCGAAATTGATATCATGGAATATCGAGGCCAACAACCCAACCTTATACATGCAACTGTTCACGGTCCCGGTTATTCAGCTTCCGGCGGAGTTACAAAAAGCTATGGTTTTGACAAAAGCAGATTCGATCTCGATTTTCATTTATTTGCAGTTGAATGGGGAAAAAACTATCTAAGGTTTTATGTTGATGATGTGCTCTATCAAGAAATTAAACCCGGGGATTTATCGGGTTCATGGGTGTTCGATAAACCTTTCTTTATCATACTTAATATAGCTGTTGGCGGTAACTATGTTGGCTTTCCTACAAGCCAAACTCCGTTTCCGCAAAGCATGTTAGTTGATTACGTTAAAGTATATAAAGAACAATAAGCATTTTTATTTCGGATTCAAAATGCCGAGCTATATTGAAACATATTAATTAAAAACTTGCTTCTTCATCTTCAAGCGGAAAAATAGGAGAGTTAA
>JBGSOQ010000091.1:0-7528 GCA_041739035.1 Ignavibacteriaceae bacterium
TTCGCCATTTTCTTCTTTGATTTTATCTTCTACTTGAGACGTGCCGGAATTATTCTCACGCACTTGTACCAATTCTGCCTTCTGTTGTAAGTCGTTACCGGCCATTGAGTTCTCAACATTATCTGAAATTTCCTTTTTCCCATGATCCCGGTATAAAAATAACAAAAGAAATATACCTATGGTAACAGACGAATCGGCAACATTAAAGATGGCAAACCGATCATAACTTTTTCCAAAGAGAGTTAAATTGAAAAAATCGAAATCTAGAAAATCAACAACTTTGCCATAAAACAGCGGAGCATAATCATAAATAATTCCGTAGAAGGCTCTGTCAATAAAATTTCCGATTGCTCCTCCAAGAATTAATGCCAGCGCTATTCTAAAACCAATACTTTCCTTGCGAACAAAGTACAAATAAATGATTAAGCCGACACTTGCAATTAATGAGAATACTGAAATCCATAGCTTAATTGTTGAGTCAATATCAATCCCAAAAGCCAGTCCAGGATTTTCAATAAAAGTGATTCTAAAGAAATCTCCTATCACGGGAATTTTCTCCCCGATGACCATACCCTCATGCCTAATATTTAGGAGCGGAATGTGAAATCCTTTTATCCAAAATTTAGATACTTGATCGGCAATAACAACGAAAAATGTTAGATATAATACTCTCAATCAAAATCTTTCGTTGATTATGGTAGATTGAAAAAATATTTCGCGAGATTGCATGTTTTTTAAGAATTGAGTTAAGAGATTTCCCGATATAACGTTAAAATGCTTAGAAATCGAAAATCAAAACAGAACCAGTAATTAAACTAACTGGGTTCTGTCTGATAAACTCCCTATCTATTTTTCTCCTGTTTTTGTTTCATTGGCAAACACAACTGGCTATGCGGCACCGCTTCAAGCCGAGCTTTAGGAACCAAGGGACAAGTCTCGCAAAGAAATTGGGGTTCCTCAACACATTCCACACAAATTCCATATGTACCGGCATCTATTCTTTTTAATGCATCTTCCAGGTATCCTAAAAATTTGTTTTCTCTTTGGGCATAAAGAAATGTTTTTTCACGCTCCATTGCATCCGTTCCCTGCTCAGCCATGTGAAGTGAGTAGGGCGAGTTTTCATTTATATATTCACCGGTTGTAGGATCAAGCATTTGTTCTTTTAAGTTCTGAAGCTGTTCGATTATTTCATCGCGCTTGTCAAGAATTATTTGCTTAAAATGTTCTAATTCTTTTTTGCTGTAACCTTTAATTTCTTCAATGGTGCGGACTTTAACTTTAGCCTTTGGTTCTTCTACAAATTTAGCTTTTGCTTTTTTCTTTGATGGTTTTTCCAACTTTATTTTTTTCAGCTCAACTTCTTTTACCTTTGGTAGTAATTTTTCCTTTTTAACTGCAACCTTTGGGGTTTTCTTCTTGGCTACTGCTTTTTTTGCAACAGTTTTTTTCTTTGGTTTCACAACAACTTTTTTCTTCTTCACTGTTTTTTCCTTTTTCATCTTTGTCTTTGGTTTTTTAGCTGCACTTTTCTTTTTTGCAATTTTCTTTACCATGATATTTCTCCTTACTAATTAGACGTTTACTTTTTCAATCTGAATCGAGCATTCAAGCTCACCTATTTTCCAATCTTGTTTAAATCCCCCATTGAAATTATTTGTTTCGGATAAATTTTCTGAAAGAGTCTCACTCGAAATATAGCTTTGAAATAGCTTAACTGCATGTACAATCGTCGAATTACCCGAAAATTTTATTTTAATTCTGTCAGTGACCTCAAATCCGGCATCTTTTCGCATATTTTGCACGCGATTCACAAATTCTCTTGCCAAACCTTCGGCTATTAAATCCTTATCAAGCTCGGTATCAACGGCAGTGATTATTTCTTCATCTTTCTCTATAACCCAGCCTGTAATCTCGGAAGTAATTATTTCCACATCTTCCTTAGTAATTGATACTTCTTCACCATCAGCATTTAAAGTTACTTTATCTCCTTTTTCTAAAAAAGAAATCGCATTTCTATCAAGCTGTTTTATCAGGTTAGCTACAAGATTAACCTTCTTCCCAAACTTCGGTCCAATTACTTTGAAATTAGCTTTTGCTGATTTATTCACAATTTCAGAATCATCATTCAGAACTACCAGTTCTTTAATATTTACTTCTTCGAGAATAACCTCTTTCATTTTTGATAAAGCATCATTCTTCGATTTATCAACAACTACCATCAATTTCCTCAATGGCTGCCTTACTTTTAAATTTGCCTTTGCCCTCATTGCACGAGTAAGAAAAACAACTCTTTGAGCAACATCCATTTTCTCTTCAAGTTCCTCATCACGATAAGAAGCTTTGGGAAATTCAAAAAGATGAATTGATTCGAACTTATCTTTTTGGGTTACATTATTAAGACTGAGATAAATTTCCTCAGCAATAAATGGTGAAAAGGGAGAAGTTAAAACGCAAACCTTAATTAAACACTCGTAAAGCGTTTGATAGGCTGAAAGCTTGTTCGCATTTATTTCAGATTTCCAGAATCTTCTCCGGCAGCGCCGAACATACCAGTTGGAAAGATGGTCAATTGTGAAAAATGAAACTGCGCGTGCTGCCTTCGTAACATCATAATTATCCATTAAGTTTTCATATTCCTCAATCAAAGCATTAAGTTTTGAAATTATCCATCTGTCGATTTCGGGTCTTTCGGCATACGGAATCAGCACTTCTTTAAAATTAAACTTATCAATATTAGCATAAAGTGCAAAGAAGGAATATGTGTTTACCAAGGTGCCAAAAAATTTCCGCTGGACTTCCACAAGTCCTTCTTCATCAAACAATGTTGGACGCCACGGAGGACTGTTAGTAACCAAATACCATCTCGTCGCATCTGCCCCATATTTTTCAAACAAAGTAAAAGGATCGACAGAATTACCTTTTGATTTGGACATTTTCAGTCCTTGCTTATCAAGTATCAGTTCGTTAACAATAATATTCTTAAAGGCAACATTATCAAAAATCATCGTAGAGATAGCATGCAAAGTGTAAAACCAGCCCCGTGTTTGATCAATTCCCTCGCAAATAAAATCGGAAGGGAATGCATGCTTTTCAAACCATTCATTATTTTCAAACGGATAATGATATTGGGCAAAAGGCATTGCCCCGGAATCGTACCAAACATCAATTAATTCCGATGTTCTTGTGAATATTTTCCCGTTTCGTTCGAACTTAATTTCATCAACGAAGGGTTTATGAAGATCAATTTCTGATTCAGGTAAATCCTTAATAAAAATTCTTTTATTATCTCTTTCAACAAAACCATTTTTCAGTTCAGCGATAGAACCAACACAAAACATTTCATCATTATCCTCACTAATCCAAATTGGAAGCGGAGTTCCCCAGTAGCGATCACGCGATAAAGACCAATCTTTGTTTTCTTCAAGCCAGTTTCCAAATCTTCCCGAACCAACTTCAGGCGGAGCCCAATTGATGGTTTTATTAAGTTCAATCATCCTTTGAGCAAGCTCGGTGGTTTTTATGTACCAGCTGTCTCTTGCATAATATATTAGAGGATTATCGCATCGCCAGCAATGAGGATAAGAATGGAGATAATCATTTGACGATCTATAAATTAATTTTCTTTCTTTAAGATTCCTAAGTATGTCCGGATCGGCGCCTTTTTCTTCATGCGTTTTAAATTTGATTGTCTTAACGAGTCTGCCGGCAAAATCAATTACCTCATCAGTAAATCTGCCGCTGATTGTTACAGGCTGAACAAACGGCAGATTAAATTTTTTGGAAACCTCATAATCATCTGCACCAAAAGCCGGAGCGATATGAACTACTCCGCTTCCATCTTCTGTGCTTACAAAATCACCGGGAATTATATACCATGCCTTTTTATCTACCGGGATATAATTATAAAGAGGTTCATATTCCTTGTTTAATAAATCTTTTCCCTTAAGCTCTTCAAGAATTGTATATTCCTCTTTTATAACCGATAATCTTTCTTTTGCAAGATAGAGTACACCATGTCCTTCAACATTAATTTTTACATAATCAATATCGGGTCCGACAGCAAGAGCAACATTTGAAATGAGTGTCCACGGTGTGGTTGTCCAAACAAGTATCGAAGCATCCTCATCCTTAAGCTTAAACTTAGCATAAACATTTGGATCTCTTACTTCATCGTAACCGAGAGATAGCTCATGGGATGACAGCGGAGTTTCGCAATGCGGACACTGAGGGACAATTTTAAATCCTTTGTATAGTAATCCTTTTTTTAAAAGTTCAGATAGGGACCACCACACAGATTCAATATATTCGTTTTTAAAAGTGATGTAAGCCGAATCAAGATTTATCCAATAACCCATTCGTGTTGTCATCTGCTCCCACAGATTTAGGTACTTAAAAACAGATGCCTTGCAGGCCGCATTATACTTTGCAACACCGTATTTAGGAATTTCGCTTTTGTTTTGAATTCCAAGTTCCTTTTCAACCTCTATTTCAACCGGCAAGCCGTGAGTATCCCAGCCGGCTTTTCTTTCAACACGAAAACCTTTCAAAGTTTTATACCGGCAGACGAGGTCTTTCAAAGTTCTTGCCATTACATGATGAATGCCCGGTTTTCCGTTTGCCGTTGGAGGGCCTTCATAAAATGTAAAAAGATTTTTCTCATCCCGCGAGGAAATGCTTTTCTCGAAGATTTTATTCTTTTCCCAAAACTCAAGAATGTTCTTTTCCAGCTCGGGATAATTTATTTTTTCTAAATTTTGCTTGAACATTTTAACTTAATTCATTCCGGGTTTTCATATTTTTTAATAAACTCTTTTTCAGTTCTTATGAATTCTTTCAATTCTTTTTCTATACGTTCTTTCTTAAGCATAATTTCTTTTGCTTCAATTTCGGCATCATTTAACACTTTTTGAGCTTTCATTTTAGCTTCTCTTAATTCAAGTTCAGCTTCCTTCTTCAAATCCTTACCAGTATCATCAATAACCTTTTGCTTTTCCTGAAACACTAAAAGTTCTTTTTGAAGCATCAGGACTTCGGCAACAGCCATTCCAAAGAATGCCATTGCACCGAGCGTTATGTTTCTTAAGCTGTAAAGAAGTAAATTTTCTGTAATAAGCTCGTTTGCATCAAAGTATTCCTGAAAAAAAGTAATCATAATTATACTTAGGAACGCTGCCGAAACAATGATTGCAAAAACAACTCGTCCGGCTAAATGCCAGCTGAGGGATTGATTTATGTACCATCCGCAAGCAAAACATAAAACAGAAAGAACAAACCAAACCGCAAAATTCTGATCATCAAAACCAAAAAGTTTTTTGTTAAGAAAGTTTGATGAAAACAATAGAACAGCCAAAAGAGCCGGCACAATGTATCTGATGAATAATTCTTTTTTTATTTTCATAATTTTTTAATAACCTCTTTCATAATGAGAGTCATTTTTGGTTCAGCAGACATTGCTGTGGCAATAATTTCTTCTACATTAATAGGCTTAAGTGTCTCCGGGAAACATTCATCTGTTACGATGCTAATGCCAAGCACTTTCATTCCCATGTGGTTTGCAACAATGCTTTCGGGGATTGTTGACATGCCAACCACGTCAGCTCCAGCATCTCTAAGGAATTTATATTCAGCCTTTGTTTCTAAGTTTGGTCCGGGAACCGCAACATACACTCCCTTTTGAATCTTAATATTGCTTTCAACGGCAACTTTTTCTGCAATGTTAATAAGCTCTAGATTATAAGGTTCACTCATATCGGGGAAACGAGGACCAAGTTCATCCTCATTTTTACCAATAAGCGGATTATCTCCCAATAAATTTATATGATCAACCATCAGCATTACATCGCCTTTACGGTATTTGGGATTCATTCCACCGCAAGCATTTGAAACCAATAAGATTTTAACTCCTAAATATTTCATTACACGAACAGGATAAGCGATTTGATGCATTGAATATCCTTCGTAATAATGAAATCTCCCTTGCATTGCTACAACTTTTTTATCGGCAATTGTACCAAATATTAGTTTGCCCTGATGTGATTCAACTGTTGATAATGGAAAGTGGGGCAGATCGCCATAATCTATTTGATGAGTAATATTTATTTCCTTAACCAAACCGCCCAAGCCAGTACCAAGTATTATCCCTATTGAATAATTATCCTTAGTGTACTTTTCAATTACAGCAAGTGTTTCTTCTATTTTCTGCTTAAGGCTGATCATATTTTAAAGTAATTTTTCGACAATGTCGTTAACATCGAGACCGACACTAGAGCTCGGCTCAGGTTTTTTAATTTCCACGGTATCCTCACCTGCTTCTTCAACTTTCATTTCAAGAAGATGGGCTTGATAATTTATGATAGTCTTTAGTTTTGTCATCAATATTTCTTTTTCTTCACGAAGATTTATTACCGTAGATTTCAATCTGTCAGCTTCTTTCTGAGATTTTTGCAGAAGTACTGTCGATTTATCTTCCGCTAATCGCATAATTTCTTCGGCTTTATTTTGGGCTTTTTCAATGGCTCGACTTGATCTTGCCTCACTTTCTCTCACTGTCTGCTGTATTTTATTTTCAATCTGCAAACATCTTTGGAGCTGCTGCTTAGTTTCTTCAAGCTCTTTCTTAACGGCTTCATTTTCAACAAAAACCGATTCAAATTCAGTTGAGAGCTTTTCTAGAAAAGCATGCACTTCTTCTCTATCAAATCCTCTGAATGATTTGTTAAACTCTTGTTTTTTTATACCATCAGGTGTGAATATCATTTTTTATTCTTTGTGATAAATTCTTTCTCCAAAAATTGCAGAACCTATTCTCAGCATTGTTGCACCTTCCTCAATTGCGATTTCATAATCACTTGTCATTCCCATCGATAATTCATGCAACTTATAACCTTGAGAATTCAATTCCTCTTTTAATTTACGCAAATAACTGAAACTTTTCCTAATCAAGTTTTTATCTTCAGTAAGAGGTGCAATCGTCATCAAACCAATCAAATCAAGATTTGAAGCCTGTGAACAATAAACTGCAATTTTCTTTAATTCTTCCTTTTCAGTTACACCCGATTTGGTTTCTTCTTCCGATGTCTTTATTTGAATCGATATTTTTTGTTTTTTTCCTAATCTTTCTGCTTGTTTTTGAATTTCTTCTGCAAGCGAAAGTGAATCAACCGAGTGAATATAATCAGCGGTTCTAACCGCATATTTCACTTTATTCTTTTGCAAATGACCGATAAAATGCCAAATAACTTGATTGCCAAGAACTTCAAATTTTGCCGCTAACTCTTGTGCTTTATTCTCGCCAAACTCAGTTTGTCCGGCTTGCATTGCTTGTTTGATTTCTTCAATACCAAAACTTTTTGATACTGCAATTAGTTTAACGCCCTTCGAATCACGTTTTACTTTTGAACAAATCTGATCTATTCTATTTCTTAGTATTTGTAAATTTTCAGCAATCATATTTAAAATCAAGGGTGTGAATTTATTGGTTTTTTACTCAAAAATCAAAAAAATCAGCAATTATCTATCAAGATTA
>JBGSOQ010000098.1:0-35544 GCA_041739035.1 Ignavibacteriaceae bacterium
CATGTTTCAGGAAAAATGAGAATGCATTTTATTAAAATATTAGTGGGAGATAAAGTCTCAATAGAATTATCTCCTTATGATTTAACTAAAGGTAGAATTACCTATAGGTATAAATAACGGAGAAATTATGAAAGTAAGATCATCGATTAGAAAAATTTGTGAAAATTGCAAGATAATTAAGCGAAAAGGTGTTGTAAGGGTGATTTGTAAAAATCCTAAACACAAACAGCGTCAAGGTTAATTTTTTTTAAGGAGTAAATGTGGCTCGTATTTCTGGTGTTGATTTACCTAAAAATAAAAAAGTCCTTTTTGGACTTCAGTATATTTTCGGTATAGGTAGAAACCTTTCAGGTGATATTCTCCAAAAGGCAGAAATCAATCCTGATAAAAAAGTAGCTGACCTTACTGATGAAGAAATCGCTAAGATAAGATCAGTTATCACTGCAGAGTATAAAGTTGAAGGTGCTCTTCGATCTGAAGTTCAGCAGAGTATCAAAAGATTAATGGATATTGGTACTTATCGTGGTTTAAGACACAGAAAAAGCTTACCGGCTAGAGGTCAAAGGACAAGAACAAATTCCAGAACTCGTAAGGGTAAGAGAAAAACTGTTGCTGGTAAGAAGAAAACACCAACTAAGAAATAATAATTGAGATTTAAAGGAGAGATATAATTGGCTAAAACTGTTAAGAAAGTTAAAAAAAGAACTCACATCGATTCGAATGGTGAAGTTCATATCAAAGCTACATTTAACAACGTACAGGTTACAATTACAGATATTTACGGCAACACTATTTCTTGGTCATCTGCAGGAAGGAATGGTTTCAAGGGCTCTAGAAAGAATACACCATTTGCAGCACAAGTTACAGCAGATGCTGCCGCTAAGGAAGCTTTTGACTTAGGATTGAGAAGAGTAGATGTTTATATCAAAGGACCCGGTTCAGGACGAGAAGCTGCTATCAGATCTCTTAACACCGCTGGTCTTCAAATTAATTCAATTAAGGATGTTACGCCAATTCCCCATAATGGCTGTAGACCTCCAAAGAAAAGAAGAGTTTAATTTTTCGGAGTATTATATAAATGGCAAGATATACTGATTCAGTTTGTAAACTGTGCAGAAGAGAAAGACAAAAGTTATTCCTTAAGGGACAAAAGTGCTTTACTGAAAAGTGCCCAATTGAGAACAGATCTTATCCTCCAGGACAACATGGTTTGTCACGCAGAACAAAAATTTCTGAATATGGAGTTCAGCTTAGAGAAAAGCAAAAAATGAAAAGAGTTTATGGATTATTGGAAACTCAGTTCAGAAATTATTTTGAGAAGGCAATAAAGGCTAAAGGAATTACCGGTGAAAACCTTGTGAAATTGTTGGAAAGGAGACTCGATAATGTTGTTTATCGTTTGGGTTTCGCTTCCTCCAGAAAACAAGCCAGGCAATTAATCAGACATCGACACATTTTTGTTAACGACAAATTAGTAGATATTCCGGCATATCTTTTAGTAGCTGGCGATGTAATAAAAGTAAAAGATAAAAGCAAAAAACTTGATTTAGTTCACAACTCTCTAAAAAAAGTTCGAGATAACACATATAACTGGTTATCTATAGATAAAGCAACCTTATCCGGCACTTTTGTTCAGGTTCCTGAAAGAACAGAAGTCCCGTTAAATGTTAACGAACAGCTTGTTGTAGAGCTTTATTCTAAATAATGAATTTCATTTTTAATTTAATAGAGGTTTAATAAATGAGTGCACCTTATATAAAGATGCCCGACGCAGTTGTACTCGACGAAGGTAACTATACCAATACATTTGGCAGATTCACACTTCAACCACTCGAAAGAGGTTATGGAGTTACTTTAGGCAATTCATTAAGAAGAGTTCTTCTTTCATCATTGCCTGGCGCTGCGATTATATCTGTTAAATTTGGCGGGGTCCTTCACGAGTTTACCACTATCGAAGGTGTTGTCGAAGATGTTTCAGAAATAATCTTAAATCTGAAACAAGTCAGGTTGAAATTATTAAGTAAAAAACCTAACAAAATTGATTTATCCTTTAATGGTGATACAAAGTGGACTGCAGCCGATATACAGAAACATAGTAATGAGATAGAAATCTTGAATCCTGATCTTCACATTGCCACTTTAAATAAAAGTGCTAAGTTCGATGTTGAAATAAGAGTTGGCAGAGGCAAAGGATTTGTTACTGCATCCGAAAATATTTCACCAGAAAGCACAATTGGAGTTATTCCTATTGATTCTATTTTTACCCCGATTAGAAATGTGAAATATGAAGTGGAGAATGTAAGAATTGCGGATAGAAACGATTACGAAAAATTAATTCTTGAAATTATGACAGATGGTTCTATCACACCCGAAGATTCTCTAACTCAAGCGGCAAAAATTTTGAGAGATCATGTTCAACTCTTCATAAATTTTGATGTTGTACAGGAAGAAGTTCATACTTCTGTTCAAAAGGATACTGAGAAAGAAAGAATTAAGAAAATATTATTAACGAATGTTGATGACCTTGAGCTCAGCGTGAGATCTCATAATTGTTTAAAAGCTGCAAATATTAAAAATATTGCAGAGCTGGTTAGAAAAGATGAAGCAGAGATGCTTCGATTCAGAAATTTTGGAAGAAAATCTTTAGCTGAATTGATGGAAATAGTTGAAAATCTAGGTCTTGATTTCGGTATGGATGTCGACAAGTACTTAAAAGACGATTCAGAATCAAATTAATATTACTTGCAGGAAATTAAATGAGACACGGAGTAAAAGGAAGAAAGTTAAGCAGGACACACTCACACAGAGCCGCTTTGATGAATGCGCTGGCAACCTCTCTGCTTAAACATAAAAGAATTAAAACAACTTTGGCTAAAGCAAAAGAAGCCCGAATGCATGTTGAGGCCTTAATTACAAAAGCCAGGAAGAATGACCTACATTCGCGTAGACATGTAATGCGATTTGTTAATGATAAGGAAGTTGTAAAAGAATTATTTTCTGACGTTGTTCCCAAAATTGGCGATAGACCCGGCGGTTACACACGAGTCATCAAACTTGGCAATAGAATGGGCGATGCTGCTTCAATGGCAATACTTGAGCTCGTTGATTATAACGATGTAATCAGTAAAAAAGCAGAAGAGCAGAAGGAGAAAAAAGAGGCAAAAAAGGAAGCCAAGAAAAAAGCAAAGGATGAAGAGGAAAATGAAGTTGAAGAAATTGCTGAAGAAAAAGAATCTAAGCCAAAAAAGAAGAAAAAGAAAAGTTCAGAATGAGTTTAATAAAACCCCGATTTTCGGGGTTTTTTTATTTTAAATTCTTTAAAGTATCAATAACCTAAGTTAAATTGCAGTGGAATTTTAATGATGTTTACTAAGCAGCAATTTATACAATCCGCATTCAGTTTAAAGGAAATACCAAAGCTCCGTTTACCTGAAGTTATTCTGTGCGGCCGCTCAAATGTAGGCAAATCTTCCTTTATAAATTCTTTTTTTAATAAAAAGGATCTTGCAAAAGTCAGCTCAACTCCCGGAAAAACTAGATCGATTAATTTTTATGAAATTGATAATAAGTTTTATGTTGTTGATCTTCCTGGATTCGGATTCGCAAAGACAAGTAAAAATGAGAGGGAACACTGGTCAAAATTGATAGGTGAATTTATCTCTAAATCCGGATATATTCGGTTAGCCATTCATTTCATAGACAGCCGTCATAAACCCACACAGTTGGATGCATATTTGAATGATCTGTTACATAATTTGAAAATTCCATATATAATTCTTTTATCTAAAGCTGATAAACTAAACCAATCTGGAATTACTTCTGCTAGAAGGAATCTAAAAGAATTTATTCCTGATTTAGATATAGATTCCCAATCGATTCTCTATTCTTCGGTTAAAATCAGAGGAAGAAAAGAGATCGCAAGTCTTCTAAACGAAATTATCTATATTGACTCCTAGAAAGAGCTTTCAGTTTGCATGCTATTCTAAAAAATTGTAAAATTATTATGTAATTTCTTACAAAACTTTCCAATCTATGCAAATTAAAATGGATCGAAGACAAAGGAGAAGATTTTTAATTTTCCTTGTGGTACCGTTACTTGCTGGAGTACTATTATTAGCTGATGATCTCACAGTCAGAATTATTGCACTGGCATTAATCATCATTTATGTTGCATTCATAATATTTCTCCGTGATTCATTAAAATTTCAGGGCACTTATATTGATGAAAGATATGACGATGATTTACTTGACAGCGATCTTCAGTCAGATGTTAAGAGTCACGATGATTCATTTAAAATTATTTCCAAAAGCTTCAATCCTGACGCAGTTACTTCTCAAAGCTTACCGACTGATGGCAAATTGCCTCGAACTACACTAAAACCACCGGATTTAAAGGAAAGATTTAAAGAGATTGCTAATGAAGAATTACCGAAAGAGCATGGTCATGGAGGTCAATTTTCATTCGCATTGGAAAAAATACTCACTGTAATCAAAGAAGTATATTATGCGCATTCGGTTGTATTTTTCTGGTATAATCAGAAAAAGGAAAAATTTTCAATCGAAAAATATGTTTCAAATTCAAGCGAGATATCTCAGAGAAAATTTGACCTTGAAGATGATATATTGAGTAAAATTGTTCAGAAGGGCGAACCTGAGTTATTAACAGATATTTCTACAATTGCAGAGACAGATGTAATTCGGTACTATGAAACCAAGCAGGGTATCAGAAGTTTCGTCGGGGTTCCTCTTTTTTATGACAAATCTCTCATTGCAATCATTGCTCTCGATTCGAAAGTTGAAGATGCTTTTGGAATTGAGACTATATTTACTCTTGGCAGATTTGTAAGAGTAATTACAATGATTATTTCGATTTTTGAAGAAAAGCATTCTGATTCTGTTTCTCAGCAAAGATTAAAAACTCTATTGAATTTGATAGGGTCAGACTTTAAACATGAGACCGAAGAGGAATTAGCCACTTCAATTCAAAATTCCTTCATTCAGTTAATTCATTGGGATGCTTTTACATTTGTTTATTATGGACCAATAGAGAAGAAGTTTAAGACAGTTAAGGTGATTAATAGTACCTCATTAAAATATATTGGACAAAATCTTGAAGTCGAAATTAATGGAACATTAACCGGCAAGTGTATCACAACAGGAATACCTGTAAAAATTGATGACACCTCTCTTGGCGAAATAAAAAGATTTTCAAAAAACGATAATGTCTCTTTTGATGGTTCTTTTCTCGCTATTCCTATAATTTATAAAAATCAAAACTTTGGAGTTTTGTGTTTTGAAAGCCTTAAGAAAAATGCCTATTCAAATGATGATGTACAATTTTTGAGAAGCGCTGCCAATTATCTATCTTTTGTTATTCATTCATTTTCATCGCAGGTACTTCTTAAAAGTTTTATTACCCTTGACATAGAGACACATACGCTAAATGCTTTTAGCTTTAAAGAGAGAGTATTATCAGACTTACATAAAGCTGTTCAGCTAAAAGTGCCCGGGGCGCTTGCTCTGGTTCGTATAGATGATTTTCTAGAGCAAGAATCTCTTTTTGATGGTAATCCGTTTCCTAAAGTGCTTAACTCTGTTGCTGAAATTATTTCGAGTGAGATGATGCCGCTGACAACTTTTGGCAGATTAAGTGAAAAAGTATTTGGAGTTTATTTTTTTAATTCTACTCCAAAAGATATTTTTCTTTGGGCGGAAAAATTAAGAGTTAAGATTGCTCGTAAACCTATTGCTGTCGTATCAAAGCAGACCACCTATACCGTTTCTGTTGGAATTGCTTCTGCAAGTAATAAAACCAATGTTGAAGAAATAATTTACAATGCTGACCTTGCTCTTCAGAAAGCTCTTGAGCGCGGAGGTAATACTGTGCGAAGCATCAATTAAAAGGCATTTCTTAGTTTCAGCTATTCTGAAATTTAACCAATGAAAAATTTTATAATAATCATTTTGGATGGTGTAGGTATTGGAGAACTTCCCGATTCCCATCTGTACAATGACCAAGGAAGCCATACTCTTGGCAACATGGCTCTGGCCGTTGGCGGCTTAAACCTTCCTAATCTTCAATCGCTTGGTCTGGGGAATATTACAAAAATTAAAGGTATTATTGAGGTTGATAATCCAAAATCGTCATTCGGAAAAATGAAAGAAATTTCTAAAGGAAAAGATTCAACAACCGGTCATTGGGAAATTGGTGGACTTTTTGTTGATTTAGATTTTTCGTATTTCTCCAATGGATTTCCGGAAGCAATGATTAGTAAGTTTTTAAAATTGACCGGATGCAAAGGTATTCTTGGAAATAAAGCCGCTTCGGGCACGGAAATAATTCTTGAATTAGGTGATGAGCATGTTAAAACTGGATTCCCAATAGTCTATACTTCTGCAGATTCAGTTTTTCAGATTGCTGCACATGAAGAAGTAATTCCAGTAAAAAAACTGTATGAAATTTGTAAAGTTACGAGGGAACAAGTAATAAGCTTGCCTGTTGTGATTGGGCGAGTTATTGCACGACCTTTCATTGGTACATCGGGAAACTATTTTAGAACTGCAAATAGAAAAGATTTTTCTATGAACCCGCCTGATAATACAATATTAGATGTTTTATCTGAAAACATGATTGAAACAGTTGGAATCGGCAAAATTAATGATCTATTTAATTATCGCGGAATAAGTACCATTGATAAAACGAAATCTAACGAAGAGGGATTTTCTAAAATAATGAAATATGCAAAGCAGTCAGCCAACAGTTTAATTTTTGCTAACCTTGTAGATTTTGATGTTCATTACGGCCATCGTAATGATTCAAAAGGTTTTGCTGAAGCTTTAATTAATTTTGACACAATGCTGCCTCAATTACTTGATGTGCTGGATGAATCAGATGCGTTAATTATTACAGCCGATCATGGAAATGATCCTACCACACCAAGTACGGATCATAGCAGAGAATATGTGCCATTGATATTCTATCGAAAAAACAAAGCAGGAAATAATCTCGGAATACGCAGTACCTTTTCTGATATAGCAAAGACGGTTGCAGAATTTTTCAGCGTCAGCAATACTTTAAAGGGAATTAGTTTTTTGCATGAGTGAAAATAAACCGAAAGTTCAATCAAAATCCTTCATAAGCACGAGTGATCAAATTAAGGTTAGTATTATTGCCAAACTGCAATCGCTTCCTGAAGCAGTTGTGTTGAATTTATTACGGACACGAGGTAAACTTGTTAAAGATAAAAAAGGAAAACTAAAAATTGCCCAAGGGAAATCTTGAATACTTGATTGACAGTGATGTTTTAGAAGAACATTTAACTCATGATTCAGAAGCAAATGATTCCTTTATTGAGTTATTATTGCAACAGGGAAATTGTTTTTCTACTGTATTAAATGCATCAGAATTGCTGTTTAAAGCTGCATCGTCAATTGAACAGAAAATGGTAATTGATATTTTATCAGCATTAAAGATATTGGGGTTACATTCGCGCTACAGCTTGCTCGTAACTAAATATTCCGTTTGTGTACAGAATTTTAATGACGCCCTTTTCTGTGTGGTTGCTGATTACAATAAACTTCCGATTGTTACGTTGAACAAATCAAAATACGAAAAAACCAGTTTACCGGTTTACCATCCACATGAAATGATAAAATTATAGTAGTGAAAATTCATTCATTCTAATGGATTTAAAGATTAAATAATTAACATCTTTATGGCTAGCTGGTTTCTCATAAAAGATAAAAATTATATTCTCACCTTTCTTTTGAAACAATAATCATTTATTTTTGTGCGAATTTGAAACTGGTGTAAACATTTTAATTATTTGTCAAGCTTTACTATAGACAAAAAATAATGAAAGCTAACTAGTGAAAATTGTTAAACAATTTACAAATCGTGAAAATCAATCTCTTGATAAATATCTACAAGAAATTGGTAAAATTATTTTGCTTACCCCAGATCAGGAGATTGAACTTGCTATCCGAATTAGAAAAGGTGAGCAAGCTGCGTTAGAACATCTTGCTAAGGCTAATTTAAGGTTTGTGGTCAGTGTTGCCAAACAATATCAAAATCAGGGTCTCTCTCTCGGTGATCTAATCAATGAGGGTAATCTCGGATTGTTGAAAGCTGCAAAGCGATTCGATGAAACTAGAGGTTTCAAATTTATTTCTTACGCGGTATGGTGGATTCGTCAATCAATCCTTCAGGCTCTTGCAGAACAATCAAGAATAGTAAGGTTACCATTAAATCGAGTTGGTGCTCTAAATAAAATAGGAAAAGCGTATAGCAATCTTGAACAAGAGTTTGAACGTGAGCCAAATGCTGAGGAACTGGCAAAGGAACTTGATATGGATGCCGCAGATATCGCCGATACATTAAAAATTTCTGGTCGTCATATATCAATGGATGCACCTTTCACTCAAGGTGAGGAAAACAGTTTGCTTGACGTTATAGAGAGTGAACTCCAGCCTTCTCCCGATCATATTTTAATGGATGAATCGCTAAAAGCTGAAATAGAAAGAGCATTATCTACGCTTTCTGAACGAGAAGCTGAAGTAATAAAATTATATTTTGGTTTAGATAAAGAAAATTCCCTAACCCTTGAAGAAATTGGTGAAAGGTTTAATCTTACAAGAGAACGAGTAAGGCAGATCAAAGAGAAAGCTATCAGACGGCTTCGACACACATCACGAAGCAAAAATTTAAAAGCTTATCTCGGCTGATTTATGCAGTTCTCAAAAATCCTCTTATTGATTTTGCTATTCTCAATCCTCTATTTAGGATGTACTTCTTCTTCTTATACTTTACGTTATAAAAATAATGTTGGGGTTGAAACTTATGAAGATTCCTTAAAAGCAGGAATAATCAGAGAAAACATTGATGATTTATTATATTATTCTCAAGTTCAAGATACTACGACAGAATTTCAAGATTGGGAGGATGATGAGGAAAACTCAGAAGATGCAGCTTCGGTCGATATTTCATCTGTACTTAAAAGATTAAAATCTTCATCAGATTATTCGGATTCTGGATTTGCAAATACTACTCCTAAGGAAAGAATGTTGATGGAGATTATTAAATATATTAATACTCCATATAAGTACGGGGGAAACTCTCAGGATGGAATAGATTGTTCGGCATTTACTCAAAATGTATTTAGTAACAGCCTAGATATATTGCTGAACAGATCTGCCCGTCAACAGTTCACTCAAGGATTTCCAGTCGATAACAGAGAAAATCTGACTTTTGGTGATTTAGTCTTTTTCAACACTCGAAGAGGTGTCCGTCCTGGACATGTGGGAATCTATATTGGAGATAATCTTTTTGCGCATGCCAGTTCGTCTAAAGGAGTAATTGTTTCTTCTCTCAATCACAAATATTATTCAAAGCGATACATGGGTGGAAGAAGAATTAATGAAATATTTAGTTCTAATTAATTATTCAATTCTTCTCTCCATTTATTCTTAATTCTAATAATTGATCTCCGGTAGGGTTGCGAAACAAACTTCATTTCAATATTGTGGCTCAAACTGTCCAAAAATTAGATCCTTTTTAATTTTCAACATGCCAAAGAGTGTACTATAATAGAATCCTTAATTTTTTATTACGGTATTGTTGATTGTAAGAATTATCCTTAAAACACTTTAGACGATGAAATTAATGATGCTCTCGTTATCGCATGCGTAAATTTAGGTATTGGTTTGGGAGGTTGGGATCCGTTTGAGTGGCAACGATGTTGGAAGCAGTATTAGGCGATATGGGAGTCGCTTTAATTGCTATTCTGAATGCAACTCGAATCTTTAAAATGTAAAAGCCGTCCTTAAAGAACGGCTTTGAATTTATTGCATTAAAAAATTAGCTGCATCCAGTAGTGGCGCCGCAGCTCAGGCACTTTAAGCAAGTTCCGTTTCTGACCATCATTGTACTTTGACATTCGGGACAAATATCTCCCGTATATCCAGCCTGGATGGCTCTCTTAAGTTTTGTAGTAATAGAATCCGCTGGAAGACTATCTAAAGATTTAGTTTCGCTTGATGACAGAGAATATTCGTACGAGTCATTTTTATCTAACTCAACTAAGCGTTCACTTACAATCTCTTCACTTTCATATTCAGGTTCAACGAATTTTTTAATAATTCCTTTAGATGCTTTCCCATTTAGTTCGGTTGGTTCCACATGTGCAAGATCGTATCTTCCAAGATATGAAACGGCTAATTCTCTAAAAATATAGTCTATTACGGAGGTTGCCATTTTAATTTTTTCATTACCGGTAACAATTCCACTTGGATCAAATTTTGTAAATACGAAAGCATCAATGAATTCTTCTAACGGCACTCCGTGCTGAAGTCCAAGTGAAACTGAAATCGCAAAGCAGTTAAGCAGACTCCTCACAGCTGCACCTTCTCGGTGCATATCTATAAATATCTCGCCAATCTGCCCGTTTTCATATTCGCCAGTTCTGATGTAAACTGATTGCCCATTGATCTTTGCTTTTTGTGTGTATCCAGTTCTTCTATAAGGTAATCGTCTTCTCTTAGCAATATATCTATGAATGATTCTTTCGGCTACTTTAACAATATCATTCTTTTCTTTATCTTCTATAATTGCTTCCAGATCCTCATCACTTAAAGTGTTTAGAGGTTGAGATAATTTTGATCCGTCCCTATAAATGGCATTAGCTTTAACACCTAGTTTCCAAGATTGCATGTAAGAATCTTTTATGTCATCGACGGTTGAATGATTTGGCAGATTAATTGTCTTGGAGATAGCGCCGGATATAAATGGCTGAGCTGAAGCCATCATTTTAATATGCGCTATCGATCGGATAAATCTTGTTCCTTTTTTTCCACATTTATTTGCGCAATCAAAAACCGGATAATGCTCATGTTTCAAGAAGGGGGCGCCTTCAATAGTCATCGTTCCGCATACAAAATCATTAGCTGAAGATATTTCTTGCTTAGAAAATCCAAGTTTCTCAAGTAGATTAAAATCATAGTCATTAATTTCATCTTCGGTAAAGTTTAGTTTCTTAATCAAGAAATCTGAACCAATTACAAATTTGTTAAATGCAAAGCTCAGGTCGAATACGGAAGGAAGTGACTTATCAATTTTGCCTAAAACTTCTTCACTAAAACCCTTTGCTTTCAATGACTCGGGATTTATGTATGGGCAACCTACTAAGGTACCAGAGCCCTTAGCATACTTTACAATTTCGTTCATCTGATCTTTATTGTAACCAAGCCTTTCTAAAGCAAGTGGTATGGATTGATTAATTATTTTGAAGTAACCTCCACCCGCCAATTTTTTAAACTTTACTAGGGCAAAGTCGGGTTCCACGCCTGTCGTATCACAATCCATAACCATTCCGATAGTACCGGTCGGAGCAATAACTGTAACCTGTGCATTCCTAAAACCGTTCTCAGTGCCAAGTTCAAGTGCTCTATCAGCATCTTCTCTGGCTGCTCTGAGTAAATCTGAAGGACAATATTTGGGATTAATACCCATCGGATATATTGTCAATCCTTCGTACTCATCATTTGGAACATTGTAGGCCGCTCTTCTGTGATTTCTAATCACTCTCAGCATGTAATTTTTATTAAGGGCATACTGAGAAAATGTACCAAGCTCTTTTGCCATTTCTGCAGACGCTGCATAAGATGACATATGCATGATTGAGGTGATAGCCCCGCAAATAGCGAAAGCTTCATTGCTGTCATACGGAATACCTTGCAGCATAAGCAATGATCCTAAGTTGGCATAACCAAGTCCCAAAGTTCTGAAGTCATAGCTTTTTTGTGCAATCTCTTTACTTGGGAATTGTGCCATCAAAACGCTAATTTCTAAGACTATAGTCCATAATCTGGTTGAATGACGCAACGAGGTAACATTGAACTCTTTTGTTTCAGAGTTATAAAATTTCACAAGGTTGAGTGATGCAAGATTGCATGCCGTATCATCAAGAAACATATATTCACTGCACGGATTTGAAGCTACAATATTTCCGCTTGAGGGGCATGTATGCCATTCATTTATTGTCGTATGAAATTGCATTCCGGGATCAGCACACGACCAAGCAGCAAACGAAACTTCATTCCAGAGCTCATTTGCTTTTAGAGTTTTATAAGGTTTAGGTTTACGATTTTCTTTTGAAGCTTTTTTCTTTTCAATGCGCCAATATAGATTCCATTCTCCGTCACTCAATACTGCATTCATAAATTCGTTAGTAACTCGAACAGAATTATTTGAGTTTTGTCCCGATACAGTATAATATGATTCAGAATTCCAATCAGTTGTGTATGTGGGAAATTCTATTGTTTTGAAACCGAGCTTTGCAAGGTGAATAACTCTCTCGATGTAGTTATTGGGAATATTAGCTTTTCTAGCTTCAATGACAGCATTTCTTAATTTTTTATTTAATGTTTTGCTGAACCGGTCATTTTCCGGATGTTCCTCATAACAAGCTTTCATTATTGAGTTCAAATGAAAATTACAAAGCTTAGAACCGGCAACTAAAGAAGCGACCTTTTGTTCTTCTATGACTTTCCAATTAATAAACTCCTCGATGTCCGGATGATCCATGTCAATCGAAACCATTTTTGCTGCACGTCTTGTAGTTCCACCGGATTTGATTGCACCGGCAGCCCTATCTCCAATTTTTAGAAAAGACATCAGGCCGGAAGATCTGCCGCCGCCACTTAATGGTTCGCTCGAACCGCGAACATCAGAAAAATTCGATCCCGTTCCTGATCCATACTTGAATAATCGGGCTTCTCTCACCCATAGGTCCATAATGCCGCCATCATTAACCAAATCGTCACTTACTGATTGAATAAAGCAAGCATGTGGCTGAGGATGTGTATAAGCGTCCGAGGACGCGGTTAATTCACCTGTTTTGTAATCCACATAGTAATGACCCTGAGAAGGACCAGTAATGCCGTAAGCCCAGTTTAAGCCAGTATTAAACCATTGCGGGCTGTTTGGTGCGGCCATTTGATTTGCAAGCATATAAACAAGTTCATCATAAAAAACTTTTGCATCTTCTTCTGAATCAAAATATTTTCCCTGCCAGCCCCAATAGGTCCAACAGCCGGCTAAACGATGAAACACTTGTCTTGAATCCGTTTCGGATGAAAATCTCTCTTTATCTGGAAGTAACTCTAGTTTCTCGGAATCGGCTTTGGATGATTGTAGCCAGGCAGGCACTCCTTTTTCACGAATCTTTTTTAGAAGTTTAGGAACACCTGCTTTTCGAAAATATTTTTGGGCAATTATATCGGTGGCAACTTGCGACCAATGCGAAGGAACGAATACATCTTCCATTTTAAAGACAATGCTGCCGTCTGGATTTCGTATTTCTGATATTCGTTTTTCAAATTCAAATGATGATAATGGATCTTTTCCACTTTCTGTAAAAAATCTTTTTATCTGCATTAGTTCACTCCCTCGCACACAAATTTGGTTTGACTAAAAGAATTGTTAATTAAATTTTTAAAATACCTTTTTCTTGAAATGCTTTTTGTAATAATTTCATTTTTGAATTTGGTAAGAATTGATGAATATAACTTCGACCGCAAGCAAACTAAAAAAAAATGTTATAAAAGAAAACAGTTTTAAGAAATTAATTTTTGTACAAAAAAAATATTTTTGCCGGCGGGAATTTCTTATTGCAAGATTAAGATAATTTTAGATAAAACCAAATTAATTTATCAACGTTACAGAACTTATTTTTCCACAAAGTCAATTATTTAATAGAATTATTTTATTGAGATGATATGAAATTATTTTTTATCTTTCAACGGGAGATTATTGCATTATACGATGCAACTAAAAAATCCAAAATTGTATAAAATCTAACTCATATCATTTATGTCAGCTGATCAAAAGATCATAGAGGTAACAAATCTTTCTAAGCAGTTTAAGGAATTAAAAGCTGTTAATGATTTAAGCATCAATGTATTTACAGGTGATGTATTTGGCTTTCTAGGCCCCAATGGAGCTGGTAAAAGTACTACGATCAGGATGCTTCTTACACTAATCTCTCCGACAAAAGGGGATATAAAAATTTTCGGAAAAACCTTAAAAGAAAATCGCATTGAAATATTACGAAAGATAGGGGCAATAGTTGAGAAGCCCGATTTCTACGGGTTCTTGTCAGCATATAAAAATCTTGAAATACTGGCAAAGCTTTCCGGTGTTGATTCAAATAAAAAACGAATTATGGAGATTTTAGGGCTAGTTGGTCTTGATAAGAGGTACAAAAGTAAGGTTAAGACATTTTCACACGGAATGAAGCAGAGGCTTGGAATTGCTCAAGCGCTTTTACATGATCCGGAGTTAATAATTCTTGATGAACCAACAACAGGGTTGGATCCTCAGGGAATGAAGGAGATTAGAGATTTGATTTTTCACCTGAGTAAAGATCAGAAAAAAACTATCTTCCTATCTTCACATATTCTTTATGAAGTTGAAATGGTTGCCAATAGAATGATAATCATAAATAAAGGTTCGACACAAGTTGAAGGTTATGTTGAAGAGTTACTTAACAGAAACGACCTCAAGGTAACTTTTGAAGTGGATGATACGCAAAAGGTTCGTGAATTATTAAAAGAAACATCATGGATTCAAAAGTTGAATTCTGAAACCAAGAATCGGGTGATCTTTTCGCTCAAGAATACGGAAATCGCGGAGCTAAATAAATATTTAGTTGAGAATAAAGTCTCAGTAAGCGCAGTAATACCGACCAGATCCCTAGAAGAGTATTTTCTCCAAATGACCGAGAAATCTATATGATATTTACTTTAATTAATATCGAGCTGTCTAAGATATTTAGAAAATGGAGAACCTACATCGGTTTCTTGGCAATTGCTGTGCTAGTTCCAATAATTCAAATTGCGATGCTGATTGAAGGAGAAAAGGGAATTAATTTTATGACTCGCAACTTGCAGCAATCCTTCATTTTTGTAGGAAACCTTCTTAATGGATACTTAATTTCTTATGCAATTCTAAGTGCTTTAGTTGTTCACATTCCATTTTTAATCACACTGGTTGCCGGTGATTTGCTTGCCGGCGAAGCAACAGCTGGTACGTATAGGATTTTAGTTACAAGGCCTATTTCACGGTTCAAAATCGCTTTATCAAAGTTCCTAGCCGGTTTTATTTATACCAACTTGCTCGTATTATGGCTGGCTGTGATCAGCCTGGGAATTGGATTGGCGGTTTTTGGTGTTGGAGAACTAATTGTAATTAAAAACGTAAATATTTTAATACTAGCGCGAGGCGATGTTTTTTGGCGATTTCTAATGGGTTACGGATTTGCTGCTTTGAGTATGACTGTTGTTCTATCGCTTGCATTCTTGTTTTCATCTTTGGTTGAAAATGCTATAGGACCAATAGTATCAACAATGGCAATAATTATTGTCTTTATTATCATTTCTGCATTGGATATAGAATTTTTTCAATCCATTCGTCCTTATTTGTTTACAAATTACATGCAGTCATGGCGTTCATTTTTCGATGACCCAATAGACTTTCATGACATTATTAAATCGGCTGCTGTTTTGGTCGGACATGTAATATTCTTTTTTAGTACAACAGTCTACATTTTTAATAAAAAAGATATCTTGAGTTAATAATACCCTCTAAAATGAAACTAATCATTAAAAACATGGTTTAATAGATACGATGAAAAATGCAATAAAAATATTCTTGATCACTCTTGGTCTTTTAGCAACTTTGTTTGCCCAACCAAATGATCCTGATATCATCCTTAAAAGGGTGCTGGAATCCTTCAATAAAATTCAGGATTACGAAGTGAATGTTAAGATAAAAGTAGATGTGGATTTCTTGAAAGTTCCCGATACAGAAGCTAAAATTTATTTTAAGCAGCCGGATAAAGTCCATTTTGAATCAGAGACTTTTGCTATGCTGCCACGGGAGGGATTTGATTTTTCGCCAAGTTCGTTATTGAAGAAAAAGTACACCTCTTTTTTTGTAAGACTTGATACAGTTGATAATTTTAAGACTTCAGTAATAAAAGTCATTCCGCTTGGTGAAACAGATGATGTTATTTTATCAACACTTTGGGTAGATCAATCAAAAAATGTCATAAGAAAAGTTGAATCCACCACAAAAACCAAAGGTACTTTTGCAATAGAGCTCAAGTACGATCACATTGGTGTAAATTATCCTCTACCAATTATGATGATCTTTTCTTTTAATATTGATAAAACACACCTACCCATGGGATTTAATGGGGAGTTTGGTTCCGGCAGCAAGCCGGAAAAGAAAGATATTAAGCCCACAACCACCGGTAAGGTTTATGTTACATATTCAAATTATAAAATAAATGCAGGAATTCCCGATAAAGTATTTGAGAATACGAAAAAAAAATAATTATCTGATTTAAACTTCGCCTAAATCTTGTTCTGTTATTTTGTTATTGGAAGAACCCCGGCCAAATCACCAATTACATTTACAAGTTCTGCATTTCCCGGTACAACAACTTTAGTATTATTCTGTAAAGAATTCTGCACAGTTTCAAGCTTCTTTAGAAGCTGTGCATTTCCAATGAAATATTTGTTGGCAGCGTCATTCACTAATTTAATTGCCTCAGCTTCTCCTTCAGCCCTAAGAATGTTTGCTTGTTTAATTCCCTCAGCTTTTTTAATTGCCGCTCTTTTTTCACCATCTGCTGTAGTTTCAAGCGCAGTTGCATAGTCGATAGCAGCTATTTTTTCATTTTCAGCCTTAACGATTTTATTCATCGTATCCTGAACATCTTTTGGCGGATCAATTTGCTTTAGCTCGGTTCTTACAATATCAATTCCCCAAGTATTTGTTTCTTGGATCAGAATTTGATGAAGCTCAGTATTGATTCTTCCGCGTTCACTATTGGCTGATTTAAGAGTTAGTGTGCCAATTATGTTTCTTAATGTAGTGCGAGCAAGATTTACAATCTGAAAATTTACATTATTAACATTATACTGTGAGTTCTTAACACTCATTTCATCATCTTTAACCTTAAAATAAACTTGAGCATCAACGACGGCATTTAGGTTGTCATTGGTAATTATCTCTTGAGGTTCAGCATCTACCATTTGCTCAGTGATGTTTACCTGATACATTTTGTCAATTATTGGGATAATCCAATTAAACCCGTAACTAGCAAATCGATTATACTTGCCGAGTCTTTCAATTAAACCTCTATGCGTTGGACGTACAATTCGGATTCCCATTAAAAATATGAAAACTACAATTGCCAGAATAATAAACCACATGATTCCTCCTTATTATTTTATTGTTCCATTAGTTTTTGATTTTTTCTTATAAAAGTCTCTGCTTTTTTTCGGGTAGCCGGTCTTTTATTTTTTAGTTGTCTTTTTACAAATTCGAATGCTTGCTTTTTACTTTTTAGTAGGGGAAATAATTCGTTCAGTGTTTTTATTGCATGACCAATAACAATATTATTGCATTCTGCTGTTTCATAATCGCCTTTTTCGGATTCTAATATTTCTTGAGAAATTTTATCGACAAGAGTGTGCTTATACCTTGCAATTTTCACCGCCGCCTTAAGCGTATTAGCTGCAGTAATCATCTGATGTTCTTTGATAGACAAAAAATATTTTGAAAATATGGTCTCAAAATGATGAGTAGAATCCACCTTGCATAAGTTTGCTATAATTTCAATTGCGCCCCATTTCAAAATATTGTTATCAGTGTCTAACTCTCCAATAAAAAAGTCGAGCTTAGGATAAAGCATCGCGGGATTTTTTTCACTGATAGCAACTAAAACTTTCATTGAGCCATATTTAATGCGCGCCTCTTCAGCTCGCAGACCGGAAAATAATTGGGGAAGTGAGTCGGAATTTTTAATGACTTTTTCCGCAATTTTACTTTTATCAGAATTTTTGCGGGCAATTTGTTGAAGAAGTGATGAGCTATTCATATAGTTACCCTTCTACTAGAACGGGTAAATACTGAGGTTTCCTCAGGTTAACTATTTAGTACATAAGTAACTTACTTTTATCCTGCAAATAATTCAAGAATTAAAAACAAGTTGTTTAGTTTGAATTTATGAATATTTAACAATCACCCAAATTTAGATAATGCGTCAATTTCATTTTGAATAAACCATAAACTAAGCTTGTTAAAGCAAAAAGCTCAAATGAAAATGGAATGTAACCAATATAACCAGGAAGGGACATTTCGAATAGTTTTGGAGCACTCACATGCGGAAGGTGATAAATCCATTTGGGGTATGAGTAAATATTCCACATCTCCCAAAAGAATGCACAAATAAGACAACCAACAGCAAGTGAGATAACCGGCTGCCAATTTCTTTCATCAGTGGAGATTAACAGAGAAGAAAATCTAGACTTGAAATTAAATGGCTCAATAAGAAAGAAAACTGTAATCCAAACAAAAGGATAAAAAATATCCGGCCATTTTAATATTAAGATAAACAGAAGTATTCCTAACGAAAAAAATATCAATAAAGTTAATGAATTATGCTTTAGTCTAAATGGAATCCTGATTCGCTTAATCCAATGAAAAGTTGAAACTAATTCTGCGGAACCAAATACTGCTGGAATTACGGTTGAAAAACTCAATGAAGCAAGAAGAGCATATTCAACATCGGTAAAATATTCTCTTCCTACGTATTGCCAATTATTCAGGTGAGAATTAAACAGTTCAAAAATCCACCAACTTGGTGCAGATAGGATAAACAAGCCAAGATATTTTTTAGAGGAACGGGTTATAAGGGAAGTACCAATTCTTGTTTTTACGATTCCATCAACAGTCAGACAGTAGCCCAACCAAAGCGGGAAAAAAGCCCATTGAGTTCTAAGTCCATCTAGCGACCAATTCAAATACCAAAAAACTAGGGTAAGGCATATTCCAATAGACCCGTAGAAAGGAAATTTTTTTATGAACGATTTAAATTGCATAGTCCTAAATCAAATCTTAAGCTCAAGCTTCCATTTTGAAAATGGATGCGAAACAAGATTTGCATTTCTAAATCTGCGATCGCTTGTGACTTCTTTTCCTATCCAGCTTGGGAATTTAATTTTGTGATTTTCATTTTTTAGCTCAACTTCTGCGATTACCAATCCCATGTTCTCACCTTCGAATACATCCACTTCCCAAACCAGTCCTTTGAAATTGACTTTGTATCGTTTCTTAAGAATTATCGGTTGCTTACAGAGATTTTTGAGAAGATATTTTGCATCTTGTGCTGGAATATCATATTCAAATTCGTCACCCGAGATTCCTTTTTTCCTTCCCTTTATGGTAAGCTTACCAGCTTTTCCTTCCAGTCTAACTCTAACAGTTCTTGAGGAATCAGTTGATAAATAACCTTGCTGGTAATTAACTCCTTTTACTCCTTTTCTCCATGTATTATTCTTAACAAGAAATTTACGTTCAATCTCTTTTCTTTTTGAAATAGTATTTTTTGATCTTACTGTCATAAAATATTTTAGCAATTAAGTTTTAATTTCTTCTTCTACATAAGCTTTTCTCAGTTCAACTGGTTTAGACTGCTTGCTGCGCATTTTTAAGTTAAGCATTTCCACGAAAACTGAGAAAGCCATTGCAAAATAAACATAACCTTTTGGTATATGTTGACCAAAACCTTCCGCAATCAACGTGAAGCCAATCAGTAAGAGAAAGCTAAGTGCGAGTATCTTAATTGTAGGATGATCTTCAACAAAGTCACTAATCCTTCCAGAAAACCACATCATAAAAATAACAGCGATAATGATGGCAATTATCATAACGGCAAGTTTATCGACCATGCCAACGGCAGTAATAACGGAGTCGAGCGAAAACACAATATCGAGCAGCATAATTTGAATAATAACAGCCCTAAATGACGGAAATGCCTTAATTGATTTTTCGCCCTCTTCACCTTCTAACTTATCGTGTATTTCATGAGTACTTTTAGCTATTAGAAATAAGCCGCCGATAATTAATATTAAATCCCGCCAAGATATATCCTGGTTAAGTAAACTGAAAAGAGGATAAGTTATATGCATTATCCAGGTAAGTGAAAAAAGCAGAGCAATTCTGGTTATCATTGCAAGAGCAAGACCAGTTATTCTTGCCTTATTTCTTTTCTCAGCGGGAAGTTTTCCGGCAAGAATGGAGATAAAAATTATATTATCAATTCCTAAAACAATTTCAAGAACTGTTAATGTCAGTAGCGCAATGAGATATTGAGGCTCAAGAATCCACTCCAATTTATTTCTCCAATCAGATTAGATTAAAAAATGAAAATTAGGAAATGTGAGGGTAAAGGCAATTGTTAAAATACTTTTATTTTTTGAATACCTTAAAGAATTTATCCAATGATGATTTCTCCAACTCGGTTACTTCTTCAAATTCTCCAGCATCAAGCCAAATGCCGTCACAAGAAGAACATTTGTCGATTTTTAATTTCTTGTATGTAATTTCAATAAGTTCCATGCCACACTTTGGGCACCGCATAAAATGCAGTTCTTTCAATCTGCTCTTTTCTTCAGCTAATAATTTTTTTGTTCGTTCTTCTTCGCGTTTTTTTTTCTCTTCGAATTCGAGCCGGGCAATATATTCTTCTTCTTTTGAGCTTGGTTTAACTGGCATTCTAAACCTCTATTTTTTATAAAATTATTGATTATGATTTATCAGTGAAAAAACTTTCTAAAAAGGATGGAGGTGTTGTGGCCTCCAAAACCAAATGCATTACTCAAAGCAACATTCACTTCTCTTTTTTGCGGTTTGTTGAAAGTATAATTCAAGTCGCAATTAGGATCTGGAGTAGTAAAGTTGATGGTTGGCGGAATGACTCCGTTAATGATTGCCAAAATTGATGCAATTGCTTCAACGGCTCCAGCCGCACCAAGTAAATGCCCGGTCATGCTTTTAGTTGATGAAAGATTCATCTTCTTAGCATTTTCGCCAAATACTTTTTTAATTGCTATTGTTTCACCTATATCACCCAAGGGAGTAGCTGTTCCATGCATATTCACATAATCAACATCAACTGCATCAATATCGGAATTATTAATTGCCATTTCCATTGAGAGCACTGCCCCAGCACCATCGGGATGCGGAGCCGTGATATGATGTGCATCGGCTGAAAGACCAACTCCAATTATTTCAGCATATATTTTTGCATTTCTCCCAAGAGCGTGTTCCAAATCTTCTAAGATTAATGCACCGCCGCCTTCTCCCATAACAAACCCATCTCGAGTTAAATCAAATGGTCTGCTTGCAGTTTCGGGCGAATCATTTCGTACTGATAATGCTCGTGAGGAATTAAATCCGCCAATACCAATTTCATTAATTGATGCTTCACTGCCGCCAGTAACGATGGCATCTGCAATGCCTTGTTTAATCATAAAATATGAATCGATCATATTGTTGTTTGCCGTTGCGCACGCTGAAACGATGCAATAGTTTGGTCCGCGAAATCCATATTGAATTGAGATGTAACCAGCGGCAATATCCGGAATCATCATAGGAATAAAAAACGGTGAAATACGGCTTGGACCTTGAGTATGATTAATAATTGATTGTTGATAAAATGTTTGAATTCCACCGATACCGCTGCCAAAGATCACACCTATTTTTGCTTTTTCAGACTCAGATAAATTTGCTACATCTAAACCGCTATCCGTAATTGCTTGAGCAGCCGCTGATAAAGCGTATTGAGCATAAGGATCAAGCCGTTTGACGGTTTTTTTATCAATGTAAACCTGAGGATCGAAACCTTTAAGCTCGCAGGCAAATTTTGTATCAAGTTTCGAAGTATCAAAACTGGTAATCATTGCTGCGCCACTTTTAGAGTTCATCATGGAGTCCCAGAATTCCTTTACAGTAAGCCCGATTGGAGTCAGGGCACCCATTCCGGTTACAACAACTCTACGATTTTTATTAACTGCCATTTTATTTTCCTTATGTTTTTAATCTTTTTTACGTATTTCTGTTAAGCTGGCAACTAAGGCCATTGGTTCCACCAATTCCACCATGTACGAAGCCAATCATGCTGTCCAATATCTTCCAAATTATCAGCTTTTTTTGCTATCAAGTAAATAATAATTTTGAAAAATACAAATATCCAAATAGTTATTTCAATTAGACTGTGATTTCCGGCCGTCATTTCGCCAATTAATTTTATTGGTGAAAAAGCATCTGTCAAATAATTCTTTCTATCAGTACCAACGGATATTAAAATGAAACTAAGAGCAGCACTAAAATAAATACCGATTATATATTTCAATGCAAGCTTTATTAAATCTACTATACTCAAGAACGGATACTTCCCATATTATTGGTCCGTATTCGTGCCAGCTAACTCATCTATTTTATCTTCCGTTAGACGATAGACAGTCCATTCACCCATAGGAACTGCTCCCATACTTTTGTAAAAATCAATTGCGGGAGTATTCCAATTTAATACGCTCCATTCAACCCGTCCGCAGTTTCTTTCCCTTGCGATTTTCACAATTTCCAGAAACAATTTTTTTCCAATTCCTTTTCCTCGCATTTCCGGCTGAACGAATAAGTCTTCCAAATAAATACCGGGTTTTCCAACAAAAGTTGAATAATTATGGAAAAACAAAGCAAAACCAACAGGCTGATGTTCATATTCTGCGATCAAAACTTCTGCGAATCTTTTGTCACCAAATAAATATTTCTTCATCAACTCTTCATCATTCACGAATTGATGAGACAGTTTTTCATAGATAGAAAGATCTTTAATTAATTTTAAAATTGTTGAAATATCTTTTGCTTGAGCAGAACGAATTATTATTTTTTTTTCCATTTATGCTTCAATCTTTTTTGATTCTCTTAATTTCAAAAACTCTTCAATTTTTAATGCCCCGAAGGAAAAGACATATCCAAAAGCAAAGCCGATAATGGCACCGCCAACAATATCACTTGGATAATGAAGTCCCAAATAAACACGTGATAGAGCTACTAAAAATGCTGCAATGAATAATATCCATTTAAGTTTAGGAAATAATCGGTAGAAGAATGTTGCAGCCGCAAAATTATTCAGTGCATGATTTGATGGAAAGGAAAATGTTCCATTGCATCCAAGAGGAGTAAGAACATCAGTCAAAGCATTGCAAGGTCTTATTCGCTGAAATATTTCTTTTATGACTTTGTGACCTAATTGATCTGTTACCACAATCAAGAGAATTATGAAAATGATGGAAATTTTACCTTTTAGTCCTCCTTTTGTAAATGCAATACCCAGCAGAATGATATAAGCTATATACCAATTATTAACATTGGTTAAAATTGAGAAGAATCTATCGAGGAAACTAATCGATAAAGTATGGTTGAAAAAGTAAAATATTACCAGATCAATTGAGTAAAAAAAATCAATCATATTGGATAATTATTAAATAACGCTAAGAAATCTAAGAAAAACGAATCTTTATTCATAAAAATTTGAATCATTTTCATGCTTCCAATGGTACATTATTTGATTCAAAGGATATTGAAAATGCAAAATTATTACAGGGTTGATGTAAATTATGATATCTGAAATATTTTCAAGCGATAACATTATATCGTCTGCAAAAGCTTACGATAAGATAAAAAAGAAAACCGAAAATTTTCTTTTAACTCCGATTAAAGTTATATCCCTACTCATCGCAGTTTCGGGTTTATTTGCTATGATGTTTGAGGTAAGATATTTTACTCAATATTCTCTTGAAGTATACATTACCAGACTTTTAGCGACGTTAATCGCGTTTGCGGTACTTGTCATTACTAATAGTCCATTTGGCAAAAGAAACCCGGTAAAACTAGTTCACGTATTATTAATCACCATTATAGTATCCTCAGGATACATGATTTATCTCATTCCTTCAACATTAATAACAAACTCTCAAATAGTCGGTTTGATGATTTTTACTTCAGCACTATTTTTAAGCTGGGAAGTAAAAAATCAAATAATTGTTGCAATTTATTACAACCTGGTATTTTCATTTGCTATTCTTGTCAACGATAAGAACATCTACTTTCTGCCAAATATGTATGAATCTGTCTTGTTTGTTCTTTTTCTAAGTATTCTTTCCGTAATTGGTAGTGCAGTCAACTTTAGGTTAAGATTGCAGGTGGCGAGGAATGCGGCACAGGTTGCCACTTCTGAAAGGAGATTTAGATCAATATTCACTAATTCTGCAGAAGGATTTTTCCAATCAACTTTGGACGGAAAATTTATCATTGCAAATCCAGCAATGTCAAAAATATTAGGATATGCTGATTCATCAGAATTACTGAACGTAAATATACCCAAGGAAATTTTCAAATCCGCCGAGGACAGAGAGAAACTTGTTGATTTAATAATGAAAAAGGGATCGGTTCAAGATTATCAGATTACCCTGAAAAAGAAAAATAGTGAGGATATTATTGTCAAACTGAATGATAGAATATTTTATGATGAAGAAGATAACAGCAGTTATCTTGAAGGAAGCATTAGGGATATCACACAGTATGTAGTTACGGAAGAAAAGAAAAAAGTTGCGGAAATGAAGTTAAGGGAAGAAAAGAAAAGAGCTGATATGTTAGCAGACGAAGCTATGAAACTAAGTCTTGCCAAGAGTCAGTTTTTAGCTTTTTTAGGCCATGAAATCAGAAACCCTATTAACGGAATTGTTGGCTATCTATCGTTAATTGAAAATGAAGATTATGAAAGCAAAGATGAATTAAAGCAATTTATTGGGAATGCCCAAAATTCAGCTGATTCATTACTTGAGGTATTAAATTCCATACTTGACTTAGCTAAAATAGAGTCCGGAAGAATGGAGCTTTATGAAGTTGATTTTCACCTGGATGACATCATTGATCAGGCAATTTCGATTAACCTTGGCAAAATTAGGGAAAAAGGACTATATGTATCGAAGGAAATTGATTCCAAAATTCCGTACACTCTTCATGGCGATGCAACTCGAATTAAACAAATATTTGTAAATCTTATTGGCAACGCAATTAAATTCACTGAAAAGGGCAAGATTGAAATTTATTCCAGGTTAGAAAATATTTCTGATAACTCCCTTGTTATTTTATCATCAGTTAGGGATACAGGAATAGGTATTCCCGCAGAAAAACTCAACTTGCTTTTCAAACCTTTCAGTCAAGTGGATTCAGCACATGCACATAAGTTCGGAGGAACCGGGCTTGGCTTGATGATATGCAAGGAATTTACAAACATGATGGAAGGAAAGATTGGAGTTGACAGTGAGGTTAATGTTGGATCCACTTTTCACTTTACAATAAAGCTTAATTCTAAAAAGCCTGAAACTGTAGTTTACAATAACCCAACTTCCTTTGATAAATTTAATATTAAGAAATATGAAACAGATAACAATTCACTTTTTGATGATGAGATAAAGAAAAAAAGACAATCTTATTGTATACTAGTTGCTGAGGATAACCTTGTTAATCAAAAGGTTTTATTAAGAATGCTAACAGAACTTGGATATAATGCAGAAGCTGCGAAAACTGGTAAAGAAGCCCTCGAACTGATAAAGCATGGAAAGTTTCACGCTGTTTTAATGGATGTTCAAATGCCTGAGATGGATGGGTTAGATGCTACAAAAATGATTCGAAAACTCGAAAATTCATCAAAAAATATTCCGGTAATAGCAATTACAGCAAACGCGCTTAAAGGAGATAAGGAAAAATGCCTTGAAGCTGGTATGGACGATTATCTTACCAAGCCAATAAACGTTAAACAAATGGCTAAGTTATTAGATTCATGGGTTAATCTTGAGATGGGATTGAAAGAAAAAGAACAATGTGAAATCAAACAAACTGATGATGGGATATTTGACTTACAGCGCTTCACTGAAATGAGTCTTGGAGATGTTTCCTTTCAAAGAGAATTATTAGTGGACTATTTTGAAGATTTAGACCAAAAATTAAATAAATTGGATGAGTTTCTTGCGAAAAAAGAATTAGATAATATTTTAAAGGAGGTCCATACAATTAAAGGATCAAGTTTCTCACTTGGTGCTATAAGAATTGGGGAAGAAGCATTGGGAATTGAATTATCGGGGAAGAGCAATGATTGGGAATCTGTTGCACAAAGACTTCAAACTCTAAAAAAGGCATTTAGTCAAACAAAAGAAATTATAAATCATTTGGTTTAGAGACAAGTGCCATTAAATCATGGCAAAGCCCTCAATTTGAGGGCTTTTTTGTTTCAGTTAAATATAGGATTATTTAAAATTCATTATCACTTTTGTGATAGTTTCAACCGCAAACTTTAATTCTTCTTCGTTAATCACCAGCGGTGGGGCAAATCTAATTATATCTCCGTGTGTTGGCTTTGCAAGCAAACCGTTTTCTTTTAAGGCTAAGCAAACATCCCACGCAGTTTTTCCAGTTTCACTAGGCCGTATTACAATGGCATTTAATAACCCTTTACCGCGGACTTTTGTGATTACGTCGGTTTTCTGCATAAGCTTATTCATCTCATCTCTGAATATTTTACCTAATCGTTCGGCGTTGTCAGCCAGTTTTTCATCAACAAGTACTTGAAGAGCAGCAATTGCAACTTTACACGCAAGAGGATTTCCTCCGAATGTGGAGCCATGTTCGCCTGGTTTTATTGACAGCATAATTTCGTCATTCGCTAACGCAGCTGAAATTGGCATAACACCGCCGGAAAGAGCTTTTCCGAGGATTAAAATATCCGGCTTAACATTTTCATGATCTGATGCGAGCATTTTGCCTGTGCGGCCTAATCCGGTTTGAACTTCATCGCAGATTAGCAAAACATTTTTAGATTTGCAGAGAGCATGTGCTTTTTTAAGATATCCTTCATCAGGCACAACTACACCGGCTTCGCCCTGAACTGGTTCAACCATGAATGCGGCAACATTTGGATCTTCCAAAGCTTTTTCCAAAGCCTTGATATCATTATAAGGAATAAGCACATAACCCGGCATATATGGTCCAAATCCTTCTTTACAATCAGGATCAGTTGAACTAGAAATTGCCGCTAAAGTTCTTCCCCAAAAGTTTCCTTCAGCAAAAATTATTTTGGCTTCATATTGAGGAATACCTTTAACAGTGTATGCCCATTTTCTGGCTAGTTTTACTGCTGTTTCTCCACCCTCAACTCCGGTATTCATTGGCAGAACTTTATCATAGCCTAAAAGTGTGGTGATATATTTTTCATATTCACCTAAACAGTTATTATAAAAGGCGCGCGATGTTAGAGTCAAAGTTTCGGCTTGATTGACTAAAGCCTGAATAATTTTAGGATGACAATGTCCTTGATTAACTGCAGAGTAAGCTGAGAGAAAATCTAAATATTTTTTGCCCTCAACATCCCAAACCCAAACTCCTTTTCCCTTTGCGATGACGACATCAATGGGGTGATAATTATGTGCTCCATATCGTTCTTCTAATTCAATAAAATCTTTGGACTGCATGAGATACCTTTCCGATAAAATTGTTTAAAATTCGTGCTCAAATTTATCAATTTTAACCTTTAAGGCGAAAGGGAAAATTTAATTTGAATTGTATTAAATAGACAATACTTTTAAGTTACATCGGTAAAAAAATCAATTTTAATAAGATTGGACCGTATGTACACAGTCGAAACTTTATCTTTTAGCATCAGAACAAAGGGGAATACCTCTATTTCAGATATAACTGAAAAAGTTCAGTCAATGCTTACATCGTCCGGTTTTTCTGAAGGAAACGCATTATTATTTGTAAGCGGATCGACTGCAGGAATTACCACAATTGAATATGAACCGGGTCTGTTAAAGGACTATCCAACTTTTTTTGAAAAAATCATTCCTTCAAATCAAGGGTATTCGCATGATGAAACTTGGCACGATGGGAATGGTCATTCGCACGTTAGGGCCTCACTACAAGGTGCATCTTTTACGGTTCCGTTTTCTCATAAAAATTTATTGCTTGGCACCTGGCAGCAAATTGTTCTTATTGATTTTGACAATCATTCCAGACAGAGAGAAATTATTGTTCAACTAAGCGGAATAAAAGAAGATGAAAAGTAAACTATTAGTTTTCGGTTTAATATTATTTGCAATTATTTTAAATTTTGCTTTAACTTATGCTTGGGGAAACAAAGCTCATAAATTAATTAATAGAAATGCAGTAGAGTTTCTTCCCGATGAAATGAGTTCGTTCAAATCATTTAAAGATTATATTGGTGAACATGCATCAGATGCTGATATCCGACGGGATACAAAAGTTGACACGGCAGAATGGCCTAGACATTTCATCGATATAGATTTTTATTCAGAGTATAATGACGGAAAAATGATTTTCGATAAAGTCCAACTAATTTCAATTTATGGTGAGGAAACTGTTACAAAAATGGGTCTGCTTCCATGGGCTACTTATGATACTTACAATAATCTTGTACAATCATTTATGCAAAAGAACAGGGACAAGGTTTTGATTTTTACTTCCGATTTAGGACATTATGTTGCCGATGGTCATCAACCATTTCATACTATGTTAAATTATGATGGTCAACTTACTGATCAAAAAGGAATTCATGGCCGTTACGAGTCTGAAATGGTTAATAGATATATCGATCAGGTAACTAATTCGATTAAAAAACAGAATGTTGAATACGTTAAGGATCCTTTTAGTTATATTTTTAATTATTTAGCTATATCAAATTCGGTTGCACCAATAATTTTCAATGCCGATAAGCTTGCTTATGAAAAGGCTGAATCACATGGCAGCGATGATTACTACCGCCTGATGTGGTTCAGAACTAAATACATAACACTGGATCTGTTATCAAATGCCTCAGGAAGTCTAGCCTCCCTTATTTATTCTGCATGGGTTGATGCCGGAAAGCCTGATCTCAATGAATTGAATTAAGGATTAAAAATGAGAAAATGCTTATTGTCTTTCATAGTTCTTTGCTTATATGTTCCTATTTTTTCTCAAGTAACCACAGTTCCTCAATACCCAACTCAAAACGATTCTATAATAGTATATTTTGATGCATCTCAACCGGGAGCAGAAGAACTCCTTAATTATACTGGAATAGTTTATACCCACACAGGTGTAAATACTAATCTTGGAAATTGGCAGCACGTAATTGGTAATTGGGGAAATAACACCACTCAACCAGCCCTAACGAGGCTTGGTGCAAATTTATATCAACTTAAAATTGGCAATCCGCGACAATTTTATAGTTTAGTGAATCCTGCAGAAAATATTCTTTCTTTAGCATTTGTCTTTAGATCCGCAGATGGATCAAAACAAACTAGACCGGATGTTTTTGTCAATCTCTATGAACCGGGAATAACAATTGTTGTCAATAGTCCTAATATTTCCATACAATATGGTGACCCACTTCGTTCACCGGCATTTGCAGTGCAAAGTGATACCATTGATGTTGATCTAACTACAGTGGAACTCGGAACGGCAGTATCAAGTTTTTCACTTTACATAAATGATGTTCAGGTTGATCAAACAAGCTCAAATAATATTAGTTATCAATTTATTGCAGCAGAACACCAATCGGGAATGAACAAAATTTTAGCAGTTGCGGCAGATACATCAAATCTAATAGACTCAACAGAGTTTATCATTTTTGTTAATCCTCCGGTGCAAGATGCAATTCTTCCAGCCGGAAAAATTTATGGAATTAAATACGAGAACAATACTACTGTCACCTTGGCCTTACTTGCTCCTCATAAACAATTCGTTTACGTACTTGGCGATTTTAACGACTGGAAAGTGAACACTGACTATTACATGAAACGAAATGTAATTGATTCAGCCAATGTAATATGGTGGATAACTATCAGTGAGTTAACTCCCGGACAAGAATATGCTTTTCAGTACTATGTAGATGGAGAAATAAGAATTGCTGATCCCTATTCAGAAAAGGTATTGGATCCCGGGAATGATTCATATATTTCAAACACAACCTATCCAGATTTGATTCCCTATCCAGCCGGAAAAACCACTGAAATTGTATCAGTTCTTCAGACAAATCAATCAACATATCCGTGGCAGATCACTAATTTTCAAAAACCAGCCAAGACTGATTTGGTCATTTATGAATTACTGCTAAGGGATTTTCTATCAACCCATAGTTATGAAACTTTACATGATACTCTGAATTATCTTAAAAATTTAGGCGTAAATGCAATTGAACTTATGCCAATAAATGAGTTTGAAGGAAACAATAGCTGGGGCTACAATCCAAGTTTTCACTTAGCTGTAGATAAGTACTATGGGCCTAAGAACGAGCTTAAAAAATTTATTGATAAAGCACATGAAATGGGAATTGCTGTTATACTTGATATTGTGTTAAACCATGCTTACGGGCAATCGCCATTAGTAAGGTTATACTGGGATGCTGTAAACGGTCGGCCGGCAGCGAATAATCCTTGGTTTAATGTTTCCTCCCCAAACCCTGTATTTTCATTTGGATATGATTTCGATCATGAAAGTCAAAATACTAAAGATTATGTAGACAGAGTAAATCGTTTTTGGCTTGAAGAGTATAAATTCGATGGCTTCAGGTTTGATTTTACAAAAGGATTTACGAACACTCCCGGCGATGGTGGGGCTTATGATCAGGCTAGAATCGATATTCTTGAAAGAATGGCGAGTAAAATTTGGGAATATGACTCAACAGTATATGTTATTCTTGAACATTTTGCGGCCAACAATGAAGAATATGTTTTATCATTTTATGGCATGATGCTATGGGGAAATATGAATTATCAATATAATGAAGCAACTATGGGTTATCCTTCCAATTTAATCGGCAGCTTTTATCAGTCCCGCGGCTGGCCGAAACCTCATTTAGTGGCTTATATGGAAAGTCATGATGAAGAGAGGCTGATGTTTAAGAATATCAGCTATGGAAATTCAAGCGGTTCTTACAATATTAAAAATATTGAAACAGCGATTGAACGAATGAAACTTGCAGCGGCTTTTTTCTTCACAATTCCCGGTCCAAAAATGATTTGGCAATTTGGCGAGTTGGGTTACGATTATTCTATCAATTGGCCTTCAAATACCTCAAATGACCGGCTTACTGCAAAGCCAATTCGCTGGGATTATTTTTCTGATTCAAAGAGATTGAAACTGTATAAAGTTTTTGCGGAACTTATTAATCTTAAAAAGAATTATGATGTTTTCCGAACGGGAAATTATAACGTTTCGCTTAGTGAATTTGCAAAAAAAATAAATATAATCCATTCGACAATGGATGCGGCAATTATTGGAAACTTTGCTGTAACTGAACTAAGTATGTCTCCAACATTCAGCAGAACAGGCAAGTGGTACGATTTCTTCAGTGGTGACAGTATTGATGTGACTGATGTTAACATGCTAATATCTTTGCAGCCAGGGGAATTCAGAATTTATACAACTACTAAACTTCCCACTCCGGAACCCGGTTTGATTACAGATGTTGAAAATGAATTCACAGAACAAATGCCAATTGAGTTTTCGCTATACCAAAACTATCCCAATCCATTTAACCCAAATACGAAGATCAGTTGGCAGTCGCCAGTTAGCGGTTGGCAAACGCTGAAGGTTTATGATATTCTTGGGAATGAAGTCGCAACCTTGGTTAATGAAGAAAAGCCAGCAGGAAGATATGAAGTGGAATTCCAGTCTTCAGTCGGCAGTCTACAATTGGCAAGTGGAATCTATTTTTATCAGCTTAAAGCAGGAAATCCCGAATCAAGTTCGGGACAGGGTTTTGTTGAAACGAAGAAGATGATCCTTCTGCGTTAGCTGGTGTGATTAAGATGAAGATAATGATTAAGAAATTGATTGCTTCTTCATCTTAATCATAATCTTAATTTGACCTTTTCTTTTGGGAGATTATTTCTTTATAATCATTTCTGTATTTTGCAAACCGAATTCAATCTAAATTTTTCTCAACCGGATATAGATTTATCATGGAATGGATTGTAATAATACTTTGGCTCTCGATAATTAACGGTGCGCTTGGAGGTCAATACGTCCTAAACTGGATGGCTAATCAGCCAAAGTACACCGGCTATCTTCCTATTGATATTTCGCCCGGTGTAATGACTTGGTGGAGAGAAATTTCAAAGCTATCCTGGGCTGTGGTTGCAACTACGACTGAAGTGATTCGCGGTAAAGAAATGAAATATCTTTGGCCCGGAATGCTCTCAATGGCAACAATTATGATTTGTGCCTTCACCGGTGTAATTGAAAATATTGGTTTCTTTTATTTACCAAGGTTTTATTCCCCGCACATTTATGCTCCATACGTAAACGTTTATCTTGTCACGCTTCCTTTCTTCGGAAAATTCTTGTTTAATGCCCCAATCCGAAAAGAACATTGGTTTGGAGTTATTCTTGTGATTATTGGCATTGCAATTCCAAGGATGTTTGAAAGTGTTGCTGCAAAAAGCAGTGTACTAGATTGGAATGCAATAATCTGGATAATAATAATTAATGTTTGTCTTTGTTCGCAGCAAGTTCTGAATAATAAAACTGTTCAAACTGCGTTAAGGGGTGTTGGACCAAATGCGCTTGTCGTTTGGCGAGAAATCTGGAAAATGGTTTTCATTTCATTAGCAATTTTAATCTTCCCATTAATTGCCAGCATGACCAATGCTCATCTTCCTCATAGCATAACTGCTAAAAGATTCGAAAAAGAAATCGCACCGAAATTAGATGGTACGAAAAAAGAATTCCTTGAAAAATACTATACATTTAATGGGAAAGAATATACTTTGAGGTTGGGGACCGCTTCAGAAACAAAAGAAGAAATTAAAAAAATCATTGCCGCAACAGATTATAACAGATTCTTTTCACTTTTTGAAGGAAGCATTATCCCAAGTAATTGGTGGCCGATCTTCTTTGTAGTTCTTGCCGGTTTAACGGGATATGTTTATAGTTTCGGTTTCTTTAAGCTTTCTCGATTTGCAGCACATTTTTGGGTGCCTTATACAAATGTTTATTTGGCTTTGCTTCCATTTGTCATGCTTCTTTTCGGAAAAGAAGTCACAATAATTCAAATATTCGGAGCTGTCGTTGTAACTGCAGGATTGATAGTCGGCGTTTCAGATTACAGCAAAAATAAAGTTGAAGAGATAGTTAAGAAGTATTAATAAATATTTAGATATGCCAGATTTCAGTTCGCTAAAATCGTTTATTAAATCTGACATATCTTAACGGATATCATGAAAACAGCAATAATCATAGGCGCTACAGGCTTAGTTGGAGGTCATCTTACCCAAAAACTCTTACACGATGATTGTTACAAACTTGTAAAAATATTTGTTCGCAAATCTATCGGCATTGTCCATCCGAAGCTTGAAGAACATGTGGTTGATTTTAATCAACTCGAAACCTGGAAGAATGATATTTCGGGTGATGAACTTTATTCTGCAATAGGTACCACAATTAAGAAAGCTGGAAGTAAAGAGGCACAATATAAAATTGATTTTACGTTTCAATATGAATGTGCAAAAGCCGCAGTACCAAATGGTGTTATAAAATATTTACTTGTATCATCTGCTGGAGCAAATGCTAAGTCTCGAAGTTTTTATTTGAGAATTAAAGGAAAACTTGATGATGAAGTGTCGGAACTTCCTTTTAAGCAAATTTATATTTTCAGACCTTCAATTCTTGCGGGAGAAAGAAAGGAAAAAAGAAGAGGAGAAGTAATCGGGATTTCCGCAATTAAATTTCTTGCTAAAATAATCTCACCGTTGAGAAAATACCGCCCGATAAATGCTGAGATGGTTGCAGAAACCATGATTAAAGCAGCAAACCAACAAAACCAACCTAAACTGATTATTTATGAATTAGATCAGATCTTTCAAATTTAAGATTCGGACGATATAGATATGCCAGATTTCAGTTCACCAAAATTGTTTTGAAAATCTGGCATATCTTAAATGATTTAAACTGTAACTTTCTTTCCCAAATTAAATCTCTTACGCTCATTTGTATCTAAGTAAAGCTTGCGCATCCGAATGGATTTTGGTGTGACTTCGACCATTTCATCATCTTCGATGTATTCAAGCGCCTCCTCGAGAGAAAATTTAATTGCCGGTGTAATTTTAACTGCTTTATCTGCGCCCGATGCTCTCATGTTTGATAGTTTTTTTCCTTTTTGAACGTTCACTTCAATATCATTTTCCTTAGTATGCTCGCCGACAATTTGTCCTTTGTAAACCACTTCACCCGGATCAATAAAAAATCTGCCTCTGTCTTGAAGTGAATCTATCGCATAAGCTGTTGAAGACCCCTCACCCATAGAAATCAAAACTCCACTTTTAGCGGTTCCGATTGATCCTTTAAAAAATTCATATTGATAAAATCTATGGTGCATTATTGCTTCTCCGGAAGTTGCGGTGAGAACTCTTGTCCTTAATCCCATAATACCGCGGGATGGAATGTGAAACTCAAGTGTATTCATACTTCCCTTATTTTCCATTTTCATAAGTTCACCGCGCCGCTGACCTACAAGCTCAATAACTTTACCAGCAGAATCAGCTGGAACATCAACAACAAGAATTTCAATCGGTTCAGCTTTCTTTCCGTCAATTTCTTTGTAAATAACCCTCGGTTCCCGGATTTGAAGTTCATAACCTTCTCGCCGCATGTTTTCAATTAAAATCGAGAGATGTAAAATTCCTCGTCCTGAAACTCTATAGGTATCGGGTGATGCTGTTTCCTGTACTTTTAGTGCCACATTCTGTTCAAGCTCTTTGAATAATCTATCTCTCAATTGTCTTGATGTAACAAATTTGCCTTCTCGTCCATAAAAAGGGGAGTTATTGACCGTGAAAGTCATACTTATTGTTGGTTCATCAACAGAAACATAAGGAAGCGGCTCAGGGTTTTCAGCGGCTGCAATAGTATCTCCTATATCCACGTCTTCAATACCGACCATCGCACAAATATCACCGCAAACCACTTCTTCAACTTCCGCACGGTTCAATCCTTCGAATACAAATAATTGTTTAAGCGAGGTTTCATGAATCGTTCCGTTTCGTTTGATAATGGAAAATTTATCGGATTTTTTTAGTGTACCTCTGAATACTCTTCCGATTCCAATTCTGCCTACGTAGTCGTTGTAATCCAGAGTCGTTATTTGTATCTGTACTGATCCTTCTAAAATCGGTGGAGAGGGAATATCTTTAATGATCGAATCAAGCAATGGATTTAGATTTTTGCGTTGATCCTTTAGATTTTTAACTGCCCAACCATCTCTTCCACTGGCATAAATAACCGGAAAATCAAGCTGAAGATCGTTAGCCCCAAGATCGATAAATAAATCATAAATTTCATCAAGAACTTCTTCCGGACGATTATCAGGTCTATCAATTTTGTTGATAACCACGATTGGTTTAAGATGCAGGGCGAGGGCTTTCTCAAGAACAAACCTTGTTTGAGGCATTGGCCCTTCAAAGGAATCGACGAGTAATAAAACGCCATCAGCCATTTTAAGAACGCGTTCGACTTCACCGCCGAAGTCTGCATGGCCGGGAGTATCAATTAAATTTATTTTATAATGTTTATACGGA
>JBGSOQ010000107.1:0-2979 GCA_041739035.1 Ignavibacteriaceae bacterium
TTTGTCATTCCGAACTGACTTAAAGTCATCCCGAACCTGCCTTGCCGTCAGGCAGGCTTGTTTCGGGATCTGAGTGGGTTTCGGAATCTCTTGTTTAAGTGAAGAAGCTGAAACAAGTTCAGCTTGACATTTGATAGTCACTTCAATTCGTCCACCTTCGGGAGTGAACTTAAATGCGTTCGATAAAACATTTATAATTATCTTCTCAATTTTATCTTTGTCGATGTATGCAATTATTTCATTTTCTGAAGAATTAAATTTTAGAGTAATTCTTTTTCTTTCTGCATATGAAGTAAATGACATCGTCAACGATTTTAACAACGAAACAATATTTCTCTTAGTTGCTTGAAGTTTCATTTTTCCCGATTCAAGTTTTGATATATCAAGCAATTGATTAACGAGCCCCAGTAGTCTATTCGCATTTTTGTGTACAACTTTTAGATCATCTCTGGTTCTATCTTCTTTAGTTCTTTCTATAATCTGTTTCACAGGTCCGATTATTAAAGTTAGTGGTGTTCTGAATTCATGCGATATATTGGCAAAAAACCTAGATTTTATTTCATCTACTTCGTGCAGCTTTTCTGCTTCAAATTTTGTCATTTCATATTCATGACTTATCCTTATCCGTTTGACCTGCATCTTCCACGTAGTATAAATTATACTTAAAATCAATAATGAATAAAGAATGTATGCCCAAGTTGTTTTCCACCAGGGTGGCGAAATGATTATCGAAATTGAAGTGCCAACTTCATTCCAAACTCCATCATTATTAGAACCTTTAACTCTGAATACATATTCACCGGGATCTAAATTTGGGTAAGATGCAAAACGCCGTGTCCCGGAAAGAACCCAATCCTTATCCAATCCTTCCATCATATAAGCATACTGATTCCTCTCATTGCTTAAATAGCTGAGTGCAGCAAATTCAAATGAAAGAAAGTTCTCATCGTAAGGCAAATGTATTTCACCTGACTTGGATTGACCAAGTCGAGACAGGTTTGAGAACGGAATAGGTTCATCAAACTTTTTAAAGGAAGTTATAACAATGGGAGGGATAAAGGGATTGTCTCTTATCCTATCTGGATGGAAGCGTGTAAATCCTTTAGCCCCAGGAAAAAACATTTCACCATTTCGAGTTTTGCAGCCAGTTCCAGTAACTACATCTGCAGATGGTTCCAAACCGTAAGAAGCATCATAATTTCTCAAATTATTCTTTTCAGGATTAAATTTGGTAATGCCTTTAGTCGTAAGAATCCATAAATAGCCGTGATCATCCTCGAGTATTCCATGTATACCGTTAGTTGGAAATCCATTTTTTTCGCCAAAGTAAGTGAATGTATTTGTGGAACGATCAAACCTATTTAAGCCGTTATTTGTTCCAAACCATAATCTTCCTTTTGAATCTTCATACATTTCATTAACTATATTCCCACTAAGGCTTATCGGCGATCCTGGATTGTAAAAAAACTCTATATACTTATCTCCATCTCGATTATAACAATACAAATTACCCTTAAAGCAAGGGATCCATAGTAAACCGAAAGAATCTTTATAAACCCAGCTTATTCGACGTTTAAAATTTTTAACTCCAACAACTCGATTTGTTTTATGATCCCATAGATCGACATCACCATTTTCACTTCCAACCCAAAATTCATCCTTGGTGTTACAACCAATGGAAAGGGAATTAATATAATCGTAGTAGGATGGATCTAACGAAAATATAACATTGCCAAGTGTATCAAGAACACGCAAACCTGTTTTCTCTCCTCTAATCGACATATAACCGCCTATAGGAGGCCATACATACCACAAGAAATCTTTGCCAAAAGAATATGGAACAAATTTGTCTTTATAAGTATCGAATTTCAACCATTGCTTAAATGTAAGAACCCATACTACTCCATCTCTCCCATTTATAGTTGCATGGGTTGCCTCACCAATAGTGTATTTTCTAAATGGCTGTCTTGTTCGGTTAAGCTTTTTTATATCAGTATTTGTCGCGATCCAAAATGTCCTGGATCTTTCACTATAAACACAATTCGCTGTAGAATTGTAATGTGTAAATTTTTTTAATTTTTTGTCGAAAGAATAAAGTCCATCAATGGTTGCGAGCCAAATAGAACCTGTAATAACATCCTTACAGATTGCGGTATTACGGTTTACTGGAAGAGTAAAATTAAAGAGGTAATTAGTATAAGTACCTGTCTGGGGATTAAATTCAACCAGTCCCTCATTTGTTCCCAACCAAATGATGCCATCCTCATCTCCCAAAATTGAATTGATTTGTTCATTCACACCGCTAACTTCTTGCGGATAACCGGTGCTAGTGAAATTCCAAAACTTCAATAGCTTCCCGTGTTCTGAATGGTATTTGTTTAACTTTTCTGGAATAAATTCGACGGTGGTATCAAAATGTGCTGTTTCTAAATCAAACCTATGCAGACCTTTATCAGTTCCGACCCAGAGAGAGCCTTTCTTGTCTGCGTAAAATGCATGGATGGTATATTGAATCGTATCACTCAGATTAGCCCCTGCAAATTTTATAGAAGTAAATTTCTTTGAAGCTTTATCAAAATTATACATGCCATTTCCCGTCCCAATCAAAATCATACCATTTTTATCTTCATTAATCGCCCAGATTTGATTACTCTTATTATCTCCAGTATCTAATGGATTTGGTGTATAATGAATGAAGGTTTCAGATTTCGGATCAAATCTTTCTAATCCAAGCCGCGAACCTATCCATATGATTCCTTCTTTATCTTCATAAACGGTTGATAAAGTATTATCAAATAAACTAGTGGTGTCTTCAACATCATTTTTATAAGAAGTAAAATTGTAACCATCGTATTTATATAGTCCGCTCCATGTAGCAAACCATAAATAACCAATTTTATCTTGATAGATATACTGAATACTTGTTGGTGTGCCTTCTTCAATTGGTATGTTTTCAAAGAGGAGGTCTACAGGCTGGGT
>JBGSOQ010000127.1:0-2143 GCA_041739035.1 Ignavibacteriaceae bacterium
GGAGATTCATGGACAGAATTGAATTATGCTCAATCAATCCCGGGAATTGTATTTAGCATTTGCGATCTGGTAAAATTCTTGGATGAAAATATAGGCTTTATCATCGCCGGGAAATTGCGGCAAATCTATCTACTAAAAACCACGGATGGAGGCTCAACTTGGAGTAAAAAGGATTCACTAGTTTCTACTACTACTGCACGAAAGTGGTATGCAATGGATTTTAACAATAATAATGGAGTTATTGTTGGGGATAAAAAAGATATTCAAAAATATACAACAGATTTAGGAGAGACATGGACATTTTCTACAGCGATTAATGATAATTTCTTCCGGGATCTTAAATATGTAAAATACCTTTCAGCAACAGAAATAATTGCGATTGGGGAAGGAAATGAATTTGCTGGTGTTCCAGTTCCGGTTTATAAATCGACAGATGGTGGAATTAATTGGCAGAAAAAGAATCAATCTTTGATAACAGTATACGATCGTGTTAAAGGAGCATATTTCAAAAATAGTCTGGATGGTATTGGAGTTGGGAGCGATGGTTTTAGCAAAGCATTCGTTGTGAGAACTACTGATGGAGGAGAAACCTGGACATCAACAGTTTTGGACTATGCTTTCGGATTTCAGGCATTAACAGGTGTCGGAGATTTTCTCTTTGCACAAGGCACTTCGAGTCATCTTGCCTACTCAACCGATTTTGGGAACAGTTGGCAGATGCTACAGAAGAAAGCTTATTCAAAAATAATTGGAATTAATTTTATTAATGGCAAGGGTTATGCTGTTACAAATAATGGAGATGTTTATTTCAACAGCGACGGAACGGGTAGTAATTGGGAATACCAATCACAGGCAGGTAAAAATTTATCGGGAGCAATTTGTTTCTTACCGGATAACAAAGGATTTATTTTAAAAGAAAATCGTCATATAGTTAAAACAACTGATTTAGGTCAAACATGGCAAACAGTATTATCGCCAGTTTATCCTTCATCAAGAAATCTTGTTGGAGGAATTGACTTCGGTGATCTCAACAATGGCTACGCTTGGTTTAGTCAAAATGATTATGGTAACTACTATGTTTATAAAACGAGTGATGGAGGTGATACTTGGTCTCAAGCTCAAGAATTTGCTGGACCTGGACACATTTCCGGTAGCTTAATTTCTTTCGATGCCAATACAGCAGTTATACTCGGGCCTGATATCTGGACACAAAGAACTACTGATGGAGGTGTAACTTGGAACCCGGCAGTGTTAAATAATTTCACATCATATTTTGCGACTAAGGATTTCGCGGACGTTGCTAAGATTGATGAAAATAGAGCGGTTGCTGTAGGAATTAATTTTATGTGTATGACGACTGATAAGGGAGCAAGCTGGAATTACATTAATCATGGATTGAATATTATGGATTCAACTTTTTATAGAATTGCTTTATCATCTGATACATTAGTTTATATCAGTACATATGATAGTAGTACGATATTAAAAACAACTAATCTTGGATCAACTTGGACAATAAACACTCAGTTTCGGGATTCATGTATATTCTCCGCATTATTTGTAAATCAAAACAGTAAACTATTTTTAGGAATTTTCACAGGTTATATTTTTGGTGAAGAAACTCCAACTGGAATTAGTGATGGAGAGAATCAGTTGACGGAATTTTTGCTTGAGCAGAACTATCCGAATCCTTTTAATCCCAGCACAAAAATTAGTTGGCAGTCGCCAGTGAGCAGTTGGCATTCATTGAAGATATTTGATGTTCTTGGGAATGAAGTTGCTGCTTTAGTTGATGAATACAAGCAAGCCGGGAATTATGAGATTGATTTTACAAATGCTATAAGAAATCGAAAATTGGCAAGCGGGGTTTACTACTATCAATTAAAAATTGGTAATTGGATTAAAACAAAAAAAATGGTTCTTTTAAAGTAAGATCATCCTAAAAAAGGTTTTAAGGTTAACGAGGAAAGATTATGTATACAAGAAAAATCACATTATTTACACTCTGGTTTTTTGCCACTTATTTTTGTGTCGCACAGCTAAAAGAAATAAAGTTTGATATCAATGCTAAAACTGCGTTCGCCATAATTGTTGATGATAAAACATTTGCAAACTGTCAGGCAGCAATTCTTAATTATAAAAA
>JBGSOQ010000140.1:0-2253 GCA_041739035.1 Ignavibacteriaceae bacterium
ATATATTTTATACCAAGTGCTGGACCTTGACTAATTTTCGCAGAATCTAAGGGAGTATCAATCTCTGGTTCAAATATTTCATTTCCATTATTATCTATAAAAGTTTTTCCTGGAATGAATGCGTGCGGTTTAGCTAACATATTTACAAAAAGAGATGGGGGATTCATGACATATCCCCAATCATCAGGGCCGCTATTGTATGCGAATCCTGAAGATCTGATTGTGTCACATCCGAATAAATCATCTACTGCTTCGCCTATATCAGCATCAGCCCAAAGCCCGAAATAGATTGAATCAAGAGAGGAAGAGACTGTCCCCATATTTTTAATTCGATAACGAATAAAAAATACATTTGATAAAAAAGATGTATTTGAATAGGCGAATATTGTTTGTTTAATTTCTATCCCTTGTGGTGAAGACAGCCATCTTCTTTGAGCTTGTGGAACCTTGTCATTATAAACACACCAAGCTGTTTCATCTCCCAGCAAATCCGGCATATCCTCATTTGGATCCCATACTGCATTGCCATTCCTGTCGAAGGGAGTATAGTTTCCGTCATTATTGCCATCATAAAAATCTGCTCCAAGATAAACTGCCTGCATCCATTCTTGCCAACTCTGACTAAAAGCCGGATCGGTTTTCTTAACGACGTAAAATCCAGTAGGCGGCTCAATTGGTGTTGGATTCACTCTTCCCGACAGGTAATCTTGAAGTAAAATTTCACCCGCAACTCCGTTCGCCCAAATTGAATCATTAGATTTGCCGCTCATTACAAATCCACCGGAAAATAGAAAAACATGTCCATCAAAAAAACCTCCTGCAGAATCAACCAAAACCGCTGCAATATCTCCTCGATTATTAAATGGAATGTTAAGGTTGTTAATTTTCATTCGATAGTATTGGTCGAGGCTTGCGTTCATTGTAATGGTCTTGTCGGTAAGTTGATTTTTGATTTTGTTGCTCTGTGCTGACAACTCAAATGAAGTGATAAAAAGAACGATGAGAAATAATAAACTTGAAATGATTTTTGTGCTTAAAAAACCTGCTAATGATTTTTTCATTTTGCCTCCATACTCGAGTCAAATTTTGCAAAAAAAAGACTAAAAGTAAAATTTTAAATATTAAGGTAGGATATTGAGCCGTAAAAGGACTAGTTTTTTTAAGTTGTTTGCTAAAAATATCTCAAGTAGATCAAAGGAACAAAACTCACTTATACAATTCGTTTTCAACCAACTCCAAAATAATATGAGCAATTGTAATGTGTCCTTCTTGAATTCTCTGAACATTGAAAGAGGGGATAATAACCGAAAAATGAAGCAGTTCTTTTAACTTGCCGCCTGTTCCGCCGAGGAAACCAATTACTTGCATTTTCTTGCTTTTGGCCATTTCGGCAGCTTTAAGCAGATTGGCTGAGTTTCCGCTCGTAGAAATTACTAACAAAACATCGTCTTCATTTCCTAATCCTTCAACGCTTCTAGCGAACACATTTTCAAATCCAATGTCATTTCCACCGGCTGTAAGAGTAGATGTATCAGTAGTTAATGCAATTGCAGGAAGAGCCGGACGCTTAATGTCGTGGCTAAGTCGAATCATAAGTTCAGTTGCAATGTGCTGGCAATCAGCAGCACTTCCGCCGTTGCCGCAAAGCAAGAGTTTCTTTCCATCTTTAAATGTTTTGACTAAAAGATCAACTGTAGAAAGAATATCATTCATACATTCATTTTGAATGGCAATTTTGGTTTCAGAACTCTCAACGAGAGAATTTATTACGAATTTTTTCTTATCCATTTTTGAATTTCTTTGAGATTAATTTATGTGGAAATGGCAATATTTTTGTGAACTGCTTCAGCGAATTCTTTTAGCAAACTCCAATTGTTTTCATTTTCAAAGAAGTTACCGGTTACAATAATATTGGCCCCGCTATCAACTTTTTCTCTAGCAGCCTTCGGAGATTTTATTCCGCCGCCAACTATAATTGGAACCGAACAAATTGATGAAACGGCCTTTACCATTTCGTTTGGCACCGTTTGCTGTGCGCCGGATCCTGCTTCAAGATAAATTAATTTCATTCCGATATATTCGGCTGCTAAGGCCGTTGCAGCGGCAATCTCTGGTTTATTCCTTGGTATAGGGGAGCTTCCGCTCATGTATTGTGCAGTGGTTGATGTTCCAGATTCAATTAAAATGTAGCCGGTTGATATTGGTTCTAAGTTTGCTCTTCTGATCAGAGGAGCTGACAACACATGTTTACCA
>JBGSOQ010000177.1:0-4980 GCA_041739035.1 Ignavibacteriaceae bacterium
AGACAGAGGGAAATTGTTCACACTGAAACCAAAGAACTATCTTCTGAATCCGAAGAATTTCCATTCATTATTCAATTGCATAACAAGTATGTTCTTTCACAAATCAAAACCGGATTGATGATTATTGATCAGCATGTTGCACACGAAAGAATACTATACGAAAAAGCTCTAAAACGTCTTGATGCCAATCTTCCTTTTTCGCAGCAGCTTTTATTCCCAAAGACACTTGAATTAGATCCTGGCAGTTTTCAAGTAATAAAAGAAATTAATCCTCTTCTAATTAAGCTTGGCTTTGATATTAAATACTTAAATAAAAATACAATAGTTATTGATGGTGTGACTGATGATATTTCTGCCGGTTTGGAAGAAAAGGTGCTGCTAGAAATAGTTGAAGAGTATACTATTAATCAACGAGAAAAGAAGCTTGAAGAAAGAGATAACATCGCAAAATCTTACTCTTGTAAAACTGCTATAAAGGCGGGTGATAAGCTTTCTGAAAGAGAAATGAGATTATTAATTGACCAATTATTTGCTACATCAATGCCCTATGTTTGTCCACATGGCAGACCTATTGTAATTAAAATTTCATTAGATGAATTTGACCGTAGATTCGGAAGAACTTCTTAACAGCTCTAATTTCATTTAGAATCAAAAAGGTTATTGCATGGATTCAAACTTTAAAAAAAGAAGAAACTCTTACCAGAAAAAAGCTGAAGCAGCAAAAACAATTAGTATGAAGTTTACAACTGTCAGCGGCGAACCCATCGAGATGTTTTACGGACCTGAGGATATCGAAAACATAAATTACCTTAGTGAAATTGGTTTTCCTGGTGAATATCCTTTCACTCGCGGAATTCATGTAAACGGTTACCGCGGCAAAATCTGGACAATGAGACAGTTCGCAGGTTTTGGTTCTCCCGAAGATACTAACAAAAGATTTCACTACTTATTGAATCATGGTCAAACGGGTTTGTCTGTTGCATTTGATTTACCAACACTTATGGGTTGGGATTCTGATTCACCAATTAGTGAAGGAGAGGTTGGAATTTGCGGTGTATCAATTGCTTCGTTACGTGATATGGAAACTCTCCTTGATAAAATTCCGCTTGATAAAGTTTCAACTTCGATGACAATCAACTCACCCGCTGCAATGATCTTTGCTTTCTATCTTGCAGTTGCTAAAAAGCAGAATGTTGATTTTAAGAAACTTCGGGGGACACTGCAAAATGATATACTGAAAGAATACATTGCACAGAAGGAATACATTTACCCTCCTCACCCATCAATGCGAATTATTGTTGACATGATAGAATACTGTGCTAAAGAGGTACCCCAATGGAATCCGGTTTCTGTGAGCGGGTATCATATCAGAGAAGCTGGTTCGACCGCTTTACAAGAGCTAGCATACACACTCGCTGATGGCTTTGCATACATTGAATCATGCATCGAACGTGGAATGGATGTAGATGAATTTGCTCCTCGCATTTCATTTTTCTTTAATTCTCATCTTGATTTTTTTGAAGAGATCGCAAAGTTTAGGGCAGCAAGAAAAATTTATGCAAAAAGAATGAAGGAAAAGTATGGGGCAAAAAATCCGCGTTCTTGGTGGTTAAGATTTCACACTCAAACTGCCGGCTGTACTCTGACCGCACAGCAGCCTGAGAATAATATTGTCCGGACTGCATTCCAGGCATTAGCTGGAGTTCTGGGGGGAACACAATCGCTGCATACAAATTCAATGGATGAAACTTTAGCGCTTCCAAGTGAAAAAGCTGTGAAGATTGCGCTGCGAACTCAGCAGTTAATTGCATATGAAACTGGAGTAATTAATACTGTAGATCCGCTTGGTGGAAGTTATTTCGTTGAAGCTCTAACCGATAAAATGGAAAAAGGAGCTAATGAAATATTTGATCAGATAGATTCCTTAGGCGGAGTTATTCCGGCAATTGAATCAGGTTACTTTCAAAAGGAAATTGCTGATGCAGCATATCGTTATCAAAAAGAAGTTGAACGGAAAGAAAAATTTATTGTTGGAATAAATGAATTTGTTGAAGAAAATGAAAAGGTAGATATTCCAATTCTTTCAATTTCACCGGAAGTTGAAAAGATCCAGAAGGAAAGAATGGCCTCATTGAAAGCGATGAGAAATCAAAAGGCGGTTGAAAAAAGTCTGGAAGAAATATCAAGAGCCGCGGTTGAAAACAGAAATCTAATGCCCGTATTTGTTGATGCCGCTTTAAACTATGTTACTCTTGGTGAGATGACTGAAGAGCTTAAAAAAGTTTTTGGAATTTATGAAGAAACGGCTGTGTTCTAATGGTTAAGATTTATTTTAATCTGCTAAGAATTCCGCAATGGATTAAAAATTTTTTCATTTTTGTTCCACTTGTATTCTCACAGCACTTATTTGATTTAGATTATCTCAAGCTGTCATTACTCGGTTTTATAATTTTTTCTTTTGTATCAAGCAGTATTTACATTATTAACGATTTAATTGATATAAATGAAGATAAATTTCACCCGATAAAAAAATACCGCCCTATTCCCGCGGGTTTAGTAACGAAAAGCAAAGCTGGAATAATTGCTTTTATTTTAGCTGCCATTTCACTTTTATTACTGCCGTTTACTGATCTATCATTCGCAATCACGGTATTTTTATATTTTGTCTTAACAATATTTTATTCAATCAGATTAAAAACTATTGTGATACTTGACGTATTTACAATTGCGGCCGGATTTATATTACGAATATTAGGCGGTGCATTCATCATCAATGTCGAAATTTCAAGCTGGTTGATGCTCACCACAATGTTCATTTCGCTTTTCTTAGCTGTGATGAAAAGACGTTCCGAGCTTAAGTACGTTGTTGGTGAAGAAAGTGCCTCAACTCGAAAAGTCTTGTTGCATTATTCCAATGATTTCATCGATCAGATGTCGACGGTAACTGCTGCCGGAGTAATTATTTGTTATGCACTTTACACCGTATCACAAAGAACAGTTACTATATTTAAAACGGAGCATTTGATTTACACAACTCCGTTTGTAGTTTTTGGTATTTTTAGATATATGTACTTAGTTTATATAGGTAAAAAGGGAGAGAATACATCAGAACTCTTGTTGTCAGATCTTCCTATGATTATCAATTTAATCCTATACGTTTCAACAATCATACTAATTATTTATAGATAATATCTTAATGAAAAGATTTTCAGCTATTCTTTATTTGATTATTTCAATTCTTTTTATCCTTATAGGTTGTGCTCACAGTCGAATAGATGATAGTTTAAATTTAAACGCGAAAGAAATTAAGATTACATCCTGGTTAAACTTGATGCCTGGCGGACCCGGTTCATTTCATAGTTCGGGGGAAATCCTATTAAGGAATAACGAATCGTACGATATAAAAAAGATAAGTTTAATCAGCATCTCGATAAAACAGCGAGATGTGCAGTTGTATAATTTTGTGCCCATCTTTCTTACAAAAGATGAAAATGATGAAACGTATCTTCTCAAAAAAACCGAAAAAGAATTTTCATTCCGTAATCCCTCAGGTTTACCTATAAAAAGAGAGTTGGAATCTGATTTGCCTATTAAAATATCCTTAAAATTTAAGGAAGAAAATGACTATTACTTTCACTTTGAAATTGAAAATATTAAAGTTGAAAAGGTTTATTAGTTGATAAATGATCTTTTTATATTAATTGTCCTATTAGCAGTGAGTGCCTTTTTCTCAGCCTCGGAGATAGCGTTTATTCTGTCGAATAAGATTAAACTTGAAATTAAAGCCCGCAAGAAAAATATGGCTGCGCAGAATGCGTTGTATTTCAGCCAGCATCCACAAAATTTTTTCTCAACATTGTTAATCGGAAATAACGTTGCGAACATTGCATTCGCTTCACTGAGTGCTGTACTTCTTTCGACCATTTTTAATTTAGACGAATTTTCAATACTCATAATTTCAACCTCGGTTCTGCTATTTCTTGGTGAATTAATTCCCAAATACTTAGCTCGGGAAATTGCTGATCGTTTTAACTTATTGTCATCAATACCTCTTCGGGCAGTATCACTAATCTTATATCCTTTTGTAAAATTTATATCTTGGATTTCATCATTGCTTACTCAGCAAACTTCGGCCGCGGATGTTAGAATGAATAGTCTTTTCAATCGGGAGACAATAGATTCGCTTGTTAAAGAAAGCCATGAAGCCGGAATTGTTGATCGAAAAGAGAGCGACATCATTAGTAAAGTCTTGAACCTTGCGGACCAGAGAGTCTATGAAGCGATGCGTCCTCGAACTGAAATAGTAGGTGTTGAAGTGAATCAAAGTATTGATGAAGCCTTATCAATTTTTATCGATTCCGGTTATTCAAAGTTGCCTGTGTACGAGGAAAGTGTTGATAACATTAAAGGCGTCATTTATTCCTACGATATTTTCAAGGAACCGGAAAATGTTCAGGCAATTACAAGAAAAATTTTGTTTGTGCCTGAAACCAAAAAAAGTTTTGAAATGCTTAATGAGTTTTTGTCTAATCAAATATCTATTGCTGTTGTGGTTGATGAATTCGGCGGAACTGCGGGTTTGGTTACAATGGAAGATCTAATTGAAGAACTTTTCGGTGAAATAAGGGATGAGTACGATGTTGAGGAAGATATTTGCAGGAAAATTGCTGAAAAAACATATTTAATCAGCGGAAAAGTTGAAATTGATTTTATAAATGAAAAGTATAATCTAAAGTTACCAACAGGCGGCTATGAGACTATAGCCGGGTACATAATTACATCCATTGGTCGTATCCCCATTCAAGGCGAGAATGTTAAAATTGATTATTTTAATATTTCAATTGCAAGGGCCACAAATAAAAATATTGAACTTGTTAAACTCGTCGCAGAACCCGACCACGAATAATATCTTCAAAACATGAATTCAAATCTTATTTTATTTGATGGCGTTTGCAACTTTTGCAATTTCTGGGTGAACTT
>JBGSOQ010000101.1:0-8459 GCA_041739035.1 Ignavibacteriaceae bacterium
TTCAAAAACATCATAATCGTTTTTAACTAGGTGGTGCTTAATAAGTTTGCGGATGGTCAGATCATCATCTACAACGAGTATTTTTTTCTTTTCATCAGGTAACATTGGTTCTCATGAGTTATAACAGTACTTAAGGCAACTTGCAGGGAACTCTTTTTTGAAAATTCTTTCAAATATGTAAGCTGCTACAAATGTCGAGTGATTATTAGTCGAAACTAGCAACAGCCTCGTCTATTGTTTTAAAGGACTCAAATATCCGATGCATTCTAGTAAGTTCCATCATTGAATCAACTGCAGGCTGAAGTCCAACTAATTTCAAATCGCCGCCCATTGCAGTTGCTTTTTTTATGTTGCTTACAAGAACACCGACAATACTCGAATCAATAAATTCACACTTTGATAAATTAATTATAATTTTATTTTTTTCTGTACTTATTATCTCTTTCAATAATTCATTAAATATTGATACCACATCCATCGTAGCCCTGGTAAGGTCTACATTTACGATATGCATATCGAAATGCTGATAATATTCAAAACCTTCATTCAGCATCGATGTGGGCACGGGCTTAGAAGTTATTAATTTTGATTTGGAAAATATTTCTTCTTCCTCCTCTGCCTGAGCTTGTTCTTCATTATCCGTTTGGACTGGTGGGACATCTAAATCATGTTCGTCCTCAATAATCATCGTGTCATTGTCTTTTACACTGGAACTATTGAGCAATAACTCAAGCTGTGCAATTTTTTGAGCCTGGTTTTCTATTATTTCTGCCTGTTGATTTTCAAGAGAGTCTTTTTCTTCCAAAGTATCTTGTACAAGCTTAATTTGACTCGTAAGCTCTGCAATTTGAATATCTTTCTTTTTTATTTCTTCTTCATAATTATCATTTTTTGAAACTAACGAATCCATTTGTTCAAATTTAGTTTGTTCTATATCTTCAAACCGCTCTTCCAATTGCTTAATAATTCTATCTTTTTCAATAATTTCATTCTTATAATTTTCTTTTTCTAATTTTATTTTACTGAGTTCATTCTCAATTGACTTTTCATTTGCCCCACTATTAAGCTTAAGAGATTTTACCTTTTCGGATAGTTCCTTATTCTCAATTATTAGATTATTATGCAAATTATTTAATGATTTAAACTCAGACTTAAGTGAATTTAATTCATTTTTCATCTCCCTTGATTCTGATGATTCAATTCTCAGACTTGCTACAATGCTATCAAGTTCATTTATTCTACTGTCTTTATTTTTAAGTGTATTTCTTAGCTCTTTTAGGTCTTCCCGGATTTCATAATTTTCTTTTATTTTTATTTCCAACCGCCCTATTGTATCCGGATCATCTTCTGGTAACGAACCTAATTCGGCTATTTTATCGTTCAGTGTTTGTATTTCGGACTCTTTCTGTCTTACAGTTTCGGAAAGTTCGCTTATTGACTTTGCAAAATCATTTATTGTTTCGACTTTATCGGAGAGTTCTTTTTCATAATTTTTTAACGACTGCTCATACTCGCAAATCTTATTTGATAGATTAAGAATATCTTCATTTTTATCTTTTTCGCTTCTTGTCTGACTATCAAGTTTATTTTGTAGTTCTTCAATTCTTGGTGAAAGATTTTTAATCGTTCTCTCTTTGTTTTCTAATTTAATTAGGAGGTTCTCTATTTCGGCCTTAGCTTCATTTGCATTGTCATTCTTTATGGATATTTGCTGGTTCTTATTTTGGATATCCAGGTTAAGTTCTTTTAAACTTTTTTCTTTGGCAGCAAGATCTTGAGTTAAATTTTTAAGATTCTCTTCCAAATTTTCTAATTTGGCTTTTTGCACTTTTAATAATTGGTCCTGATTAGCTACATTTTGTTCAAGCTGCAGCTTAGCAGCGTTAAGATCTAAAAAGCTTTTATTATTCGCTTTTACTTCTGTTTCAAGTTCCTTTATTCTGATTTTATCATTTAGCTCCTGCTCGGTAAAAAGTTCAATCTTCTTCAGATATTCAGATTCGAGCTTCTTAAATTCTTCCTTTTCTTTTTCCAACTTAACAATTCTGTAACTCTGGCCCGCTAATATTTCATTCTTCTCTTTATTTAAATTGCTGACTCTACTTTCTCTTTCTTTAGTCGCTTCATTCTCATTTCGAAGTCTTTGTAAATTAATTTCATAATCTGTTAGCAAAGCTCGCAATTCACTTTTTTCCTCTTCTAACAGTGACAAATAATCATTTATATTTTTAAGAATTTCTTTTTTCATTGGCTCATTCTTATCATTGGCTTGCACTCTAGGCTCCTCTACGAATACTCTTTGTTTTGCAGAATCATGAGTGGGTTTTGTATTATTTACTTGAGCATCCACGGAAAATATAGAAGGCGGCTTTTCAGCTGAGTTAAGTGCTTTCTTTAAAGTACGCTCAAATTTGCTTATGCTTTTTGAGTCGAGATCGAGTATTGAATCCTTAATATTATTTAAAATTGAGCTGTGTCGAGAAAGCAATAATTCTATTTTTCCGTTCGTTAACTCTGCAATCACCGAATCTTTAAGTGCTATTGCAATTGACTTCCTCTCGGTCTTCAGCAAATACTCCTCATGGCCAAAAAATTTGTTTTTATATACACAAGATTGAGTTTTTCCAAAGCTTTGTTTTTTTATCAGATCAATTTCCCCATCAATAATCAAGAAAATTGAATCCGCAGAATCTCCCAATCGAAAAATTATTTCACCCTTTTTAAAAGAATTGACCTTTAGTTTCATATCATCAAAATCCGAGTCGGATAAATTTGAATCTTTGAAAAAGTCGTTATCCTTTATTTTATCATAGACGGACAAAATATCAATTGGGTTTTGTTCTGTTGTCATTAGCTTAGCCTAAAAGTTTTGCATGATGTTATACAAATCAATTTCTTTGAACGTGATTACAAATAAAACTTGAAAATGACATGGTATCAATCAATAAAATGTTTGCTTAAAGAAATTATACATGCCGTTTCTTACTCAAAACTGGCAACGGCTGCATCTATTGTTTGAAATGATTCAAATATTCGATGCATTCTTGTAAATTCCATCATTGAGCGAACTGCAGGATGGAGTCCGACTAACCTCAAATCACCACCCATTGCTGTAGCTTTTTTTATGCCGCTTACAAGCACACCAACTATACTCGAATCAATAAATTCACACTTTGATAAATTGACTATAATTCTATTCCTATTTTTACTAATTACTTCTTGCATTAATCCATTGAAGGTAGACACTACATCCATTGTGGCTCTGGGAAGATTCACATTTATTATTTGAACATCCATATACTCGAAATGTTCAAATCCTTCATTCAGCATTGACTTGGCCACAGATTTAGAAGTTATTAACTTTGATTTTGAATACACCGTGTCTTCCTCTTCCGGTTGGACTTGTTCTTTAGTTTCAGCTTCAGTTTGAGGCGCGGTAACTTCTAAAACATCTACTTCTTCCGAATAATTTTCTTTCTCTAAAACTACTGAGCCATTACTTTTTCCATTAGAATCACTGATTACTTGTTCAAGCTCAGCGATTTTTTGTACCTGATTCTCAATCGTTTCCTCATATTGATTCTCTATTTTTTCACCATGCTTATTATTGAGATAGTTATTTCCACCTAGAGAACTCTGTATGTGCTTAACAAGATCTATTAGCTCGTTGATTTGAATATCTTTCTTTTTTATCTCTTCTTCGTAAGCGTTCTTTTTTGAAACCATTGCTTTGATTTGTGCAGATTTGGTTAATTTTAAGTTTTCAAAACGCTCTTCTTGCTGTTTTATTATTTTATCTTTTTCACTTAAACTATTTTTATATTTTTCCTCTGCGGATTTCAATTTATTAAACTCATTATTGGACTTTGATAGATTCTTTATCCTTTCTTCATTTTCTGCAATCTGATGCTTAAGATTATCTATCTTTTCGGATAGATTTCTATTCTCAGTTTTCAGCTCATCAAAAGCATTGTTCGCTGAAATACTCTTGTTTTTAAGCGAATTATACTCGTTTTTCATTTCCCGCGTTTCGGACAATTCCATCTTCAGATTTGAAATAAGGTTATCGCGATCTTGTAATGTTTTATTCTGCTTTTCTAGCGTGCTCTTTAACTCTTTAAGTTCCTTCTTAATCTCTGCATTTTCTTTCGCTTTCGTTTCCAGCTGCTCACTCTTATATTGGAAATCCTTAGACAATGAATTCAATTCAATTATAGTTTTGTTTTGCTCAGAAATTTCACTCTCTTTTTGTCTTACATTTTCCGAAAGCTCACTTATTTCGCGGGCAAAATTATTTATAGTTTCTATCTTCTGAGATAATTCAACTCTCAACTGACCAATAAGATTATCATGATTATTTATTTTATCATTTTTCTTTTCTAATGCTTCTTTTAGCTCGGCAATATCTTTCTGAAGATCCGAATTTTCTTTTATTTTTGTTTCCAGCTGCCTGCTTTTATCTTGAAGATCCTTAGATAATAAATTCAATTCGACTATTACTTTGTCCTGCTCAAAAATTTCGATCTCTTTTTGTCTTACATTTTCGGCAAGCTCGCTGATTTCCCGGGCAAAATTATTTATCGTTTCAGTTTTCTGAGACAAATCGCTTCTTAACTGGGCTGTAAGATTATCAAGATCATTTATTCTGCTATTTTTCTTTTCTACATTGTTTCTTGCTTCTTCAAGATCTCTTTGAAGATCTAGATTCTCTTTAGTTTTTGTTTCCAGATCCCTGGTTTTGTCTTTAAGCACTTCGGCAAGTGAATTTAATTCGGCTATCTTTTTATTTTGCTCATAAATTTCCGATTCTTTTTGTCTTATATTTTCAGAAAGTTCACTAATCTCTTGGGTATAATTATTTATAGCCTCAAATTGCTCAGAGAGTTCTTTATTATAATTCTTTAGCAGCTGTTCGTATTCGGAAATTTTACTTGACTGGGTAAGAATAGATTCATTTTTACTTTTTTCAATTTCTACAAGTTCATTAATCTTTGAGTGTAATTCACCAATCTTTACTGAAAGATTTGTAATGATTTCTTCTTTGTTCTCTAATATTACCTGGAGTTTTTCTATTTCAGCTTTTGATTTTTTAAAATTATCATGCTGTAGAGCAATAAGTTGATTCTTCTTTAAATATTCATTCTTAATTTTTTCAGATTCTCTTTCCAAGTCAGCAATTCTATAGCTCTGACTAATCAATATTTCATTTTTTTCCTTCTCCAGCTTGCTTATCCGGCTTTCGCGCTCCTTAAGTTCTTCCAATTCTTTTTGAAGTTTTTGATTTTTACTCTCGTATTCTAAAACTTCCTCCTGAACTTTCTTTTTTTCTTGCTCCAGCAGCGACAAATTATTATTTATATTGCTGATAATATTGTTTATTCCAGATTCCATCTTGGAAGGATCAATTTTATTTAAAGTTTGCATATTAGACTCCAGTATAAAATGTTTTTTTTCTACAGAACTACCCGTAGGGTTTAAATTATTATTTGTATTTAATTCCGTTGAATGTGTTGTGGACAATTTTTCTGTTGATTCAGCCAGCTCACTTATTACATTTTCAAGCTTATTTATACTAGTCGAGTCGAGATCGAGCGTTGAATTTTTAACATTAACTAAAATTGAATTATCGCGGGAGAGCAATGTTTCTATACTCTGTTTAGGTAACTTAACTATCATTGAATCTTTAAGGGCAATCGCAATTGAATTTCTTTCAGTGCCTTGGAAATACTCTTCATGACCAAGAAAATTATTCGCTGATACACATGAATGGGTTTTTCCAAAACTTTGTTTTTTAATCAGGTCAATTTTCCCATCAATAACCAGGTAAATTGAATCCGCAGAATCACCTAATTGAAAAAGAATTTCTCCTTTAGTTAAATGAACAACCTTTAGTTTCAAATCGTCAAAATCCGCAATGGATATATCTGAATCTTTGAACAGGTCATTATTGATAATTTTATCATTGACAGGTGATCTATCAATGGTCTTCTTTTTAGCGCCCATTGGCTGCTGCTCCAAAGTATTTCTTTAAAGATTTTAAAAAGTTATCTGTCATAACTACTAATGGCATCTTCTTTAGTGGGATAAGATTCAAAAACTCTATGCATTCTTGTTAATTCCATCATAGAGTGTACTGCAGGATGAAAACCTACTAAGCGCATATCACCACCCAATGTGGTAATCCTCTTAAGCGATACCACCAACGCACCAAGGAATGTTGAGTCAATAAATTCACAATAGGAAAGATCAACAACGATTTTACGATATCCCTTATCGATGCTTTTCGTAAGAGTGTCTTTGAACTCTTCGGCCTCTTTTAAAGTTGCTCGTGTGAGGTCAACAACTTGAACCATGACATCTTCGTGTACTTCTTGTAAATAATCCATTTTATGCCTTTTTCGTATTATTAGAGTTTAAGCAAATACTTTATTTTCAATGTTATATCTTTCCATCAATCTATAAATTGTGGCTCTTCCTAAATGCAGCTTCTTCGCAGCTTCAACGATATTGCCTTTTGTAACTTTAAGCGCATGTCTTATTGATTCTTCTTTAAGCTTTTCAAAAGGTATAATAGTATCGTCATTAAAAATATTTCCCGTAAAGTCGGAAGCAATTACAGAATCGGAAGTTTTTAAATGAGTTGGGAGATCATCCATATCTATTACATCGCGCTCGGCTATGATCATGCATCTTTCAATAGTGTTTTCCATTTCTCTGATGTTTCCCGGCCACGGATAATCGTAGATAAGCTTAAGGGCTTTCTTTGAGAACCCCTTGATTTCTTTACCTAATTTTTTATTCAATGATTCGAGGAAATGCTGTGCGAGAACTAGAACATCTCCTTTCCTGTGTCTAAGCGGTGGAATATAAATTGGAAATGAATTTAATCTATAAAATAAATCCTCTCTGAATTCTTTCTTATCTACAGCTTCTTTAAGATCACGGTTAGTGGCCGAAATTATTCTAACATCCGTTTTAATTAGTTCGGTTCCTCCGACTCTATCAAAAGCCCGTTCCTGAATAACGCGCAGAAGTTTTGCTTGCAGCATCATTTCCAGTTCTCCCACTTCATCAAGAAAAATGGTTCCGCCATTTGCAACTTCAAATTTTCCAAGCTTTCTTTGATGCGCTCCCGTAAATGATCCTTTTTCATGACCAAATAACTCACTTTCAAGAAGTTCACGCGGAATTGAAGCACAGTTCACTACAATAAACGGATTATTTTTTCTATTTCCATTGTAATGTATTGCACGAGCAATAAGTTCCTTACCGGTTCCGCTTTCTCCGTAAATCAGAACAGTGATGTCATTGTTTAAAACTTTTGTTACGAGTTTAAAAACATCCTGCATTCGGCTGTCGGCAGAGACAATGTTAGAAAAGCTGTATTCCTTTTTAATGTTTTCTTTTAAGCTCTCAAGCTCTTTTGTAAGATCATAACCCTTAATTGCATTCTTAATAGCCGGTTCCAATTTTTGAAGGTCAATTGGTTTAGGGAAATAATCATAAGCACCGAACTTTAACGATTCTAATGCTACTTCTATTTTTCCTTGAGCAGATAGCATCATTACAGGCAGGTTCTCATCAATTTGCTTTATTCTTTTCAGAACTTCCATGCCATCCATTCCTGGAAGCATAATATCCAAAAGAATTAAATCGGGTTTAAGGTAAAGACGTTTTAATACTTCTTCGCCGTTAGCATGTACTTCAACGTCATATCCCCATTTTTCCTTTAGCCAATAGGAAAGCAGTTTGGAAATGGCTTGTTCGTCATCTACAATGAAGACTAGTTTATTCACTATTTAGACCTTCCTAATTATTCAGTTAAATATCGTGGTAATTTTATGATAAAGGCCGTACCTTTATCAATCTCACTCTGGATTTCCATAAATCCATTGTGTAAATCCACGATCTTCTTAGCAAAATCCAAGCCAATGCCTGTCTCAGATTTAGCTTTACTGATAATTTGGAAGGAATTTGGGGTATTTAGTAGCTTTTTAGAGTCATTTTGAGAAAATCCTTTGCCCGTATCTGTGAAGATAAGTTCGATTTCTTGAGGAAAAATTTGACCGAAAATTTTGATCTTTCCACCTTTTTGTGTGTGTTTTACTGAATTTTTTATCAATGAATCAAACACATCAGTAATCCGGTCTTTATCTGCGCTAATTAGGAACTTCTCTTCCGGCAGTTCAAATTCAAAATTTATACTTTTACTTTCTGCTAAAATTTTGTTTAGAATAATCACTTCTTTAAGTATAGCCAGGCAGTCTATTTCTGATTTTACCAGAAATCCTTTCCCCGACTGGATATTTGTAGCTTCGAGAGCGTCGTTAATAGATTTAGCTAGTCTTTTGGCTTCTTTGAATATTTCTGTTTGAAATTCGGACTTCATTTCGTCAGATAATTGATCATCAGAACAAATTGCCTCTGAAAAACCAATAATTGTAGATAAAGGAGTTCGC
>JBGSOQ010000204.1:0-2167 GCA_041739035.1 Ignavibacteriaceae bacterium
AGTAATTCACTTGAGAAAAACATTTTAGATTATGAAATAAAATTGATAAGGAAAGCGTTAATAGAATGTAATTGGAATCAATCAAAGGCAGCCCGTCAGTTAAATATTTCAGAGCACACAATTCGTTATAAAATGAATAAATTAGGTATTAGCAAAGCAGAAAAATAATTAGACCCATTCCTCTCTTCTTCCGAAACTAATCTACAAGTACTCGTCAAGCTTGTCGAAAATAATTAAATAGCAAATCTGGAATTCGTCTATACTGACGAATTTTTTCTTTGCAAATTTCTATCCCTTCTTAATTAACTCACAGAATCGCTCACAAATTAACTATTTAGTGAAAACAGAATTTCTGCTCTTCATTGGCATTAATATTGGGTATTTGTTTACAAATAAAATTATTACAATAATTTATTAGGAGGTTCGCAATGAAAAAATTTAATTGTTTAATTGCTACAATAGCATTTATCGGACTCTTACTTTTTGGCTGTTCCGATAAATCACAATCCCCGATAGCTCCGACAGATGAGCAAGGTTCACTGGAAAAAGTGACAAAAATCCCCTATACCGCTGATATTTTATTGGTTGAACTAGTTGAGCCCGGTTCCGAAAAAATTGTAGGACAAAACTTGATAGTAAAAGATAGAGTTGTGCTAACCAGGTTCGAAGCCGACAATTCTTTAGTAAAGGGAAACTTATTGATAACCATAAATTTCAGGTTTAACCTCAATACCGGAGAAGGTCCTACGCATGGGAAATGGTCAATGGTACCGGACGCATATCCTGATGGCTTGTGGGAAGGCAGCTTTACGGGTCATAGAACAAAAACCGGCGAATCAGCGTGGACAGAAAACGTTTCCATAGTTGGCAAAGGAGAAGGTGGAGTAATAGATGGAATGAAAAATTTTGCTGACGGATTAATATATTCCGATGATATATATGAGCGAACTGGATTTATTGGCGAAGGAAGCGGAGTTATAAAATCAAAATAATCATTCTCATTAGTTAATTAGCGGAAAGCAGGTTTACCTAAATAAACTTGCTCAAAAGTCCTGTGGTCATTGAATTGGTTGCATCAGAGTTTTATTTGAGTCAGAATCATCTAAATCCATTTAAGGAAATGACAACAATTAAGTATTTAATTATGAGCTAAATTTTAACAACAGAAGGAGTAAGAATCATGTTACTAAGACAGAACTTTTTGCAAACTGCCAGTAAGAGTATGTTGGTAATATTCTGCATATTGTGCTTCACTTCAATAAGTTGGGCACAACTGGGATGGGAAATTAAAGCCCCAATGCCAACGGCAAGAGGCTGGTTATCTACATGTGTAGTGAATAATAACATCTATGCAGTTGGGGGAGCAACGGCAATAGGATCAAATCTCGATGCACTGGAGGCTTTTGATCCATTGACAAATACTTGGACATCAAAGACTCCAATGCCAACTCCAAGAGGATGTGCCGCAGCTTGTGCAGTTGATGGAATCATATATGTGATCGGAGGAGGGTGGTATACTGTTTATTCAACCGTGGAAGCATATGATCCTTCAAATAATACATGGACAACAAAGTCACCCATGCCCACAGCAAGGTCGGGATTATCTGTATGTGTAGTCGATAGCATCATATATGCAATTTCAGGATTTACCGATATGAACAACCCGTTAAGTACAAATACTGTTGAAGCGTATGATCCAAAAACCGACACATGGACAACGAAGGCACCAATACCAACAGTCAGGGCTTACTTTGCAACCTCAGTTGTCAATGGAATTATTTACACATTTGGAGGATTTGATAGGATAAGCGCACCTGCTTTAAGTAATGTTGAAGCGTATAATCCGGTAACAGATGAATGGACAATAAAAAATGATATGCCAAATCCTAAGGCAGGCATGGTTAGTTATGCTTATGGTGAAAATATTTATTGCTTTGGCGGTGTTGGCTATGGCGGCGGACCGTGCTATTCAACTATTAGTAAATATGATCCTGCATCAGATAACTGGGAAGAATTTTCGAATATGCCATATGCAGCATTCAGTATTTCAAGCAGCCTTCTAAATGGGAAGTTATACTTTATAGGAGGTTTAAATGATGACAGAACTCCTTTAGATATCGTATATGAAATTGATCCTTCAATTGTACTCCCGGTGCCAGTTGAACTT
>JBGSOQ010000219.1:0-21621 GCA_041739035.1 Ignavibacteriaceae bacterium
AATGCAATTTCAAATTTACCCGATAGTGAAAAGCAAAAAGGTGTCATAACATATTCTTCCGGTAATCATGCACAAGCCGTTGCATTGGTTGGAAAACTACTTAATGTAAAAACAGTTGTAGTAATGCCGCAAAATTCACCCATCATTAAAAGAGCCGCAGCAAAAGATTATGGTGCTGAGATCATTTTGTATAATCCGGAGACTTCTATCCGTGAAGAAGTTGCAAAAGATCTAATTGGAAAATATGGATACAATTTGATTCCTCCTTTTGATCACCAAGATATTATTGCTGGTCAAGGAACAGCTGCACTGGAATTATTCGAAGAGGCTGGTAAACTTGATTACGTTCTTGTTCCTTGCGGCGGCGGTGGGCTTTTATCGGGCACTGCTATTGCCTCAAAAGGAATTAATCCGGCTTGCCATGTAATTGGAGTTGAACCTGAATTCGCTGATGATGCGAACAAATCATTTTATACAAAAACTTTACATTCGGTTAAAAATCCTCCTACAATTGCTGACGGAACAAGAACCGCTTCTTTGGGAAAAATAACTTTTCCGTTAGTGCTAAAATATGTTGATGAAATGAAAACAGTATCCGAAGATGAAATTATTGATTCAGTAAAATTTCTTTTTTATAGGTTAAAGCTAGTTGTTGAGCCATCAGGAGGGCTTGGAATAGCCGCTTTATTAGGATCAAAAGTTAAACTTAAAGGAAAAGTCGGAGTAATTATAAGCGGCGGTAATATTGATGGAGCAACTATGAAAATGATTTTGGATTCTTAAATTTGTAAATCTTTCTTATCGGAAAATATATGTCTTGGTTTATTCTAATTATTGCTGGTGTATTTGAGATTTGCTGGGCTGTGGGTTTAAAATATTCAGACGGATTCACTAAATTCTGGCCAAGTGTTTTTACTATTGCCAGCATGATTTTAAGTATGGTTCTTCTATCTTTTTCAATAAAGGAAATTCCATTGGGAACTGCGTATGCGATTTGGACGGGTATTGGTGCATTTGGAACTGCAATTCTTGGCATTTTCCTTTTTAGTGAGTCATCCGAGTTTGTAAGATTATTTTTTATATTTTTGATCGTAGCTGGAATTGTTGGTCTTAAGATTTATTCATAAATATTTTAAAAATGAATAATGCAATTAGTGCTGGATTATTAATGTACAAGATTGACAAAGAGGAGCTAAAAGTATTTTTAGTTCATCCCGGCGGACCTTTCTTCCAAAACAAAAATGATGGATATTGGAGCATCCCAAAAGGGCTTATTGAAAAGGAAGAAGAGCTTCTTAATACTGCTATTCGTGAGTTCAGAGAGGAAACAGGGATCGAACCTATTGGAGAGTTTAACTTTCTTGGCTGGGTGAAACAGAAAAGCGGAAAAACAATTCACGCATGGGCATTTGAATATTTTGGCGATGGCGAGATTAAAATCTTAAGTAATGAATTTGAGCTTGAATGGCCTCCAAATTCCGGGAAGAAACAATTTATTCCTGAGATTGATGATGGCCGATTCTTTTCAATAGATGAAGCGCGGTTAAAAATCAACGATGCTCAATCAGAATTTTTGGATGTGCTTGTAAGAATGTTAAATTCAAAATAATGTTTTAATACATGAGGATAATAACATGAGACCAAATAAAACTGATTACGCTCCTTATTACGAAGGATATATAAATCTTGTTGAAGGAGATGATATTAATAAAATATTGGCGCTTCAATCAATTGAAACTCAAGCAGTTTTAAATTCTTTTCCAAAAGCAATGGGTGATTTTTCTTATCAGCCGGGAAAGTGGACTGTGAAAGAAGTTGTTGGACATCTAATTGATACGGAACGGGTAATGGCTTATCGTGCAATGTGTATTGCAAGAGACGAAAAGCAGTCCTTACCGGGATTTGATCAGGATGAATATGTAAAATCCGGAAATTTTAGTAATAGAGGCCTTTTTGATTTAGTATATGAATTCAGATTGCTGCGGGAATCGAATATACTTTTAGCAAGAGGTTTTGATGCAGAGTTTCTTAACAAACGAGGTATTGCAAATAATAATGAAGTTACTGTTCTTGGATTACTTTATATAATAGCAGGACACGAAAAGCATCATATGAATATTTTACTGGAGCGTTACAAAAAATCTTTTTTGAATATTTGATCAAAGATAATTGTAAATCTCTTTAATAATTTTCTCCGTAGCCCCTAAATTTTCTTGCACGTACTGGAATGCAATCTTTCCTTTGGCTTTCCGCAGAGCATCATTACTTAACAAAATCCGCATTTGTCTGTATGCTTCGCGTTTATTCTTAATTAAAATTCCGCCGCCCCTTTTAAGTAATTCTTTAGTCTCCTGTGAGTTTTCGATTTTTGGCCCGAATAAAACGGGAATTCCATACACAGCCGCTTCCAAAACGTTGTGAATGCTTTGCTTGAAGCTGCCGCCTATAAATGCCGCCGAGGCATATGTGTATAGCGTAAGGAGTATTCCAATCGAATCTACTATGATGACCCGTTCATTATTGTAGCTGTTCATGTGCGAAAATCGAATTGTTGAAAGCTCTCCGGCAAATTCATTCTCAATTTTTTCAAGATTGATAATACTCGGCTCATGCGGAGCTATGAGAAGTACAGCGTTTTTATCATACTTAGCAAGCTTAATGAATGCAGGAATTATCACTTCTTCATCAACGCTCCAAGTGCTGCCAGCTGCAAATATCTTTTTATCCTTTAGAAGATTTTCGTTAATTAAATTTCTTGTCCGTGCCTTCAAGCTTCGCTGATAAACGCGATCGAACCTTGTATCACCAACTACTTGAATTTGATTATCGGTGCAGCCAAAACTTTTGAAGCCATCAGCATCGTTTTGGGATACAGTCAGTATTTTAGTCAATTCTTTAAAGAGAATTTTATGAAAGTTTTTTAGCAGAGGAAATTTTCTGGCGGAATTACTCTTCATAGTTGCATCAACTAAACAAATAGGCACACTGAATTTTCTCATCATCCAAATATGATTTGGCCAAATGTCATATCGCATCATTACTGCTAAATCCGGGCGGACGATTTGGCGAAACCTTTCAGCATTAGAGTATGAATCAAACGGAATGTAAGAAACCAAATCTGCATAGGGATATTTTTTAGAATTTTCATAACCTGATGGAGAAAAAAAAGTAACGAGAATGCTAACTTTTTCATCCTGTTTAAGGGCTTCAATTATTGGTTTCGCTTGTTCGAATTCGCCGAGAGATGATGAGTGAAACCAAATCATTTTTTTAGTTTTTGAAAAATTTGCCGAATCAAGAATTAAGTTTTCAAACATTCGTTTTCTGCCGCGAATACCACGACGAATTTTATCATTAAAAATTCCACCAAGCCTTACCAGAAGATAAAATAGCGGAATAAACAGGTAGTTGTAAAAGCTAAACCAAATTTTTTTCATTATTGATTGAGGAAGTGAATTAAACTGTCATAAACTAATTGCGGAGTTATTTCTTTCATACATTTAAAGTGATGCTTGGGACAATTGCTTTTCCCAATATGCGAACACGGTCTGCAAGTTAATGATTTGTTTTCTAAAATTAAATTTTTGCTGCGGTAGGGAGTAAATCCAAACTCTTTGACTGTTGAACCGAAAATAGCTATAACCGGAACTTTAACAGCGCAAGCTGTGTGCATTAATCCGGAATCATTGCAAACAATTGTTTTACAAAGTTTCATATCTACCGCTGTTTGAAGAATCTCATTATCGTTACATAGGTTAGTACATCTTAAAACACTTGAGGAAATCTCTTTACAAATTTCTATATCATCTTTCCCGCCAAACAGGACGACATTAAAACCACTCTCAACTAACTTTTTACCAAGCTCGATATAATATTCTTTAGGCCACATTTTTGTATAATGCCTTGAACCCGGGCAAACACCGATGATGTTCGATTTTCCAATTAACTTTTCTGATGTCTTATTGTTGGTAAAAAAATCTATTCCTTCATCATCAAGTTCAAAATTATCAATTACAGCAGCATATCTTTTGGGAATTGGCGGTGCTTCACTAAGCTTATTGATTTTGAATTTAACCAGCAAAAATTTCTGCCAGCTTAGTTTTCTAAATCTAACTTTTGGACAATTCAAGTTATTGGTCAACGATCTCGATCTTAAATTATTTTGCAGATCAATTACAAAGTCATATTTATTTTGTGAGAGAATTACTTCTGTTGCTGAAGACGAACCTTCTCTTTTAATAGTTATGAGTTTTGAAATATTAGGATTGTTAATCAGTACGTCTTGATATTCCTCACGAAGCAAGAAATGTATTTCAAGATTCGGATTTGACTTTTTTAATGAACGAATTAAAGGAGTGGTAAGTAGAATATCACCCAGCGAGCTGAGTCGTACGACAAGTATTTTTTGGTATGGAAAATTAAGCATGAAGATAAACTTCAATTATTTTAGAAAGTTGCCACGAATTACACGAATTATCACGAATGAAAAAACAATTAAAGTGAAATCGGCAGCAAAAATTTACATAAATCATCTCAAGGTAACAATTTGCGAGAAACTCAGCATAAATGTATTTTTACAAAAAAAATATAGAGTAATATGTCAACACTACCACCACCTGCAGTTAATCCAACTCCCGAGCAATCAATTGAGAATAAAGTTTACGGTATCGTAGATAAATTCAAAGAACATCTTCCTGTTGTGAATGATAGATATAGATTGGGATTCACCCTTTACAAATACATGATAGGTGAAGGGGATGCACCGGAAGTATTAGTTAAATCGACAAAAATTAGAGTGCAAGGGATTTCCTTAGAGGAATTAGCTAAAAAGCTTTCTCAGGAAATTCAGAATCTTAAAAACGCTTCGTAGGATGCTATGTAATTTTATCTGCTATAAGCTAAGCTGATCTCGGTTTGGTTTTTCGTTCTCGAAATTAATTTCCATCTCATTTTTGTAGTTTTTAATTCCAAAATGTTTGTTAAACATTAATTCTTCAAGCCCATTGTTCTCAATAAATACTAATTTATATAGGGGAAGAGATGGAAGCACTAATTCTAGCTTGATTATTCACATGAAATTTAAACAATTGCAATGCTAGTTAAATTAGGTTAAGAATGAATAAAATCTGTCAAATTTGTAATCGTGACGAGTCTAAAGCAGAGATTTTATCTGCTGTTGTTGTTAGACCAGCCGCTGTAAAAGTCATATCGGAATCATTTCCGCAATGGGATAGTAAAGGTTTTATTTGCAGAGATGATTTAAGAAAATATCGTAACGCTTATCTTTTTAAGATTATGGAAGATGAAAAAGGGGAATTGACAAAATTAGAAACAGACGTCATAGAAAAACTTACCGACTACGAAACAATTTCAGTAAACATAGAAAAAGAATTTGCAACACAATTTACATTTGGCGAAAGATTATCCGATAAAATTGCTACATTTGGCGGAAGCTGGAGATTTATAATAATCTTCGGAACAATTCTTTTTATTTGGATATGCATAAACAGTTATATTTTATTATCACGACCATTTGATCCATACCCTTTCATTTTATTAAATCTAATTTTATCATGCCTAGCTGCAATTCAAGCACCGATAATTATGATGAGTCAGAATAGGCAAGAATCTAGAGACAGAAAACGGGCCGAAGAAGATTATAAAATAAATTTAAAATCTGAATTAGAACTAAGACAACTTCATCAAAAAGTTGACCATTTGTTGGTACAACAATGGGAAAGAATGGTGGAGATCCAGGAATTACAATTAGAATTACTAGAAGAATTAAGAAAAGATGGAAAATAGAAGTTTAATTTCCCAAATAACTTATTAAGTGGATGAGAAATAGAGCTAAATTAAGATTGAAGCAATGTGAATAAAACATTTCGTGAAATAAAAATTGGTTTATTAATATTATTCCTCGTAGTGCTTTTCGGATCATTTGGGTATACGCTCGCCGAACACCGGAGTTTTTTCGATTTGATTTACATTACAACTACCGGGTTCCAAGAAGTGCATCCATTATCCGATGTTGGCAAAGCTCTCACAATACTAATAATAATTATGGGTATTGGTTCGTTGGCTTACATCGGTGGGAAAGCTGTTCAAACATTATTTGAAACTCAATACTTAAGGAGAAAACGGATGAGCAAAAAAAATAATGAGCTTCATAATCATTTTATTGTTTGCTGTTAAGGAAGAATGGGAAGATATATTTGAGAGGAGCTTACCGAAGAAAAAACCTAGTTTGTTGTAATTGAGAATAATCCAGACAATGTTGACCGCTTAGTTAGTTTAGGTTATTTTGTTTGTAAACGAAGTTGTTGCCCATGATAACGCATTATTAATGGCAGGTAAAAAGGGAGCGAAGGGTTAAGTTGCGATCTTGGTTAACGATACAGAAAATGTATTTGCAACTCTTTTTGCTAAAGATTTAAATCCAAACATTTTTACAGTAGCACGTGCAGTCGAGGAAGAAACAGAATCAAAGCTGATTCAAGCAGAGGCCAATAGAGTTGTAAAACCATAAGAAATTTGTAGAACTCGTATGGCAGAATTATTATTGCATACTGGAGTCGTTGAATTTATTGACATCGTTTTCCATGATAGAAACTTTGATCTTAATATTGAGCAAATTAATGTGGAGAGCAGATCGACATTATTAAATAAGACTCTTTTGGAACTTCCGATAGAAAAGAATTAAATATTTTTATTGTTTTCATTTTCAAAAAGGATGGAAAAGTAATTTTTAATTCGGTTTCTTCTACAGTCATTGAAGGCGAAGATAAGCTTTTTGCGTTTGGAGAAAAATCGAGTCTCTTAAAATTGAGAGAACTTGTTACTGATAAAGCATAGCGATACATTTTCTTCACGTAGTTTTGAAAATTTTTAAGAATTAAATCAGCTTTTGTTTCACAACCATCATATTCAGGAGGATTTTATATGTTAATACGTTCATGTAGCATGCTGATAATCGCATTATTACTATCATTGGGGGAAACCGTTCTTGCACAGAACGATCCCAATGATGCAGAAGGTACAAATGATCCCCCATACTTTTCAAGGATGAAGGGTTTTCATATTTACCAGGCGAGTGACATTGAGTTTGATCGATTTGAATTTGAAACTGGCCCTGGAAAAATTGAAGCAGTGGAAGGTCATTATTATTCGGCTGTTTATTATGCTAATGAGGGAATTACTCTGCCGAGCGGATTACAGGTGATTCGCAATTATACTAACGCTGCAAAATCAATTGGAGGTAAACAAATTTATCAATATGAAGACGGCGGTTTGGAAATTGTTATTTTAAAAATCAATAAAAATAATGCGGAAATTTGGGTCAAGGTAGAGGCAGCTTCAAATGGTATATACAATATTAATCTTGTCGAGAAACAATCGATGAATCAAGACATTGTCGCTGATGCAAGCAGCCTGGAAAGTTCAATTAGGGAGACAGGTAAAGTTGCAATTTACGGGATATATTTTGACACAGGCAAATCGAATATCAAGCCGGGGTCAGAGGCCTCAATTAGTGAGATTGCAAAGATGCTGCAGGCAAATCCCAATCTAAAAGTTTATATTGTTGGTCATACAGATAATGCAGGCAGTTTTGATAATAATTTAAAGTTATCTAAAGACAGAGCGGACTCAGTTGTGAAAGAACTGATAAGTAAATATTCTATTAATTCATTACGGCTGCAGCCATTTGGAGTAGGCCCAACTTCTCCAGTGGCAACAAATCAGACTGATGATGGACGAGCAAAAAATCGGCGTGTTGAACTCGTAGCACAATAATTTTAGTAACAATATGTAAGTTATTGGAAGCGGGTATTTTATTCGGCTTTCATGATCTATGACAGCTGGTGAAATAAATCATGCAGAGATTTATTGTTTTATTTTATCTCTGCTGCTCAGTCCCTCGCCATAAATTCTTCGACCATTTTAACATCCTCTTTGCTGCCCATAAAAACGGGAGTTCTTTCATGAAGAGACTCGGGCTGAATCTCAAGTATTCTTATCTTTCCATCCGTGGCTCTTCCACCGGCAGCTTCAATAATAAAGGCAATAGGATTACACTCATACATCAGTCGAAGTTTTCCTTTAGGATTTCTTGAATCGGCAGGGTACATAAAAATACCGCCGTACAGAAGATTGCGATGGTTATCTGCGACCATAGAACCAATGTATCTTGATGAATAAGGTCTATCCGTAGCATTATCTTCTTCCTGCAAGTATTTTATATATTTCTTCAAACCGGAGTGCCAATATTTATAGTTGCCTTCGTTAATACTGTAGATTTTTGATTTCCTCGGAATCTGAATGTTTTCATGTGACAAAAGAAATTCTCCAAAAGCGGGATCGAGTGTGAAACCGTGAACTCCATGGCCGGCTGAATAAACTAAAATTGTACTCGATCCGTAAACAATATAACCTGCAGCTACTTGATGCATGCCTTTCTGCAAACAATCTTCCAGAGTTCCGGGTTTTCCTTCGGGTGAAATTCTTTTGTAAATAGAAAAAATTGTTCCGATGCTAATGTTGGCGTCAATATTTGAAGAACCGTCAAGAGGATCAAAAAGTAAAACATATTTACCAATCCTAAATCTGTTAGGAATATGAATTATATCTTCTTCCTCTTCAGAAGCCATTACACATAAATGACCACCATGATCCATTGCTCTAATCAGCATATCATGAGCATAAATATCTAACTTTTTTACTTGCTCACCATGAACATTACTGTCACCGGTAAAACCAAGAATATCGGCAAGTCCGGCTTTATTAACTTCCAATGAAATTACTTTAGCAGCTAAAGATAGATCTGCTAATAATTTCGAAAGTTCGCCAGTTGCTTCGGGATGCATTTCCTCACCTTCAATAATGTGGCGACCGAGAGTCATGAATTTCATTTGAGGCATGATATTTTTCCCTTTTAATCGTTAATCCTAAACAGCTTTAGAAATTTCCTGATCCTTAAATTGAAGCTGATAAAGTTTATAATAAATTCCTCTTTTTCCAAGCAATTCCTGATGTGTTCCAGTTTCTCTAATTTCACCTTTATGCAGAACAATTATGTTGTCCGCATTTTGAATTGTTGAAAGCCGATGAGCAATTACGATTGCCGTTCTGCCAACTAAAAGCTTATGAATTGCTTCTCGAATGAGAATTTCAGTTTCTGTATCCACGCTTGAAGTTGCTTCGTCTAAAATTAAAATCTGTGGGTTATATGCCAGCGCTCGAGCAAAAGATATAAGCTGTTTCTGCCCTACACTTAAAGTTGCACCGCGTTCTTTTACAATCTCATTATATTTTTGCGGAAGGGAATTGATAAACTTATCTGCACCGACAGTTCTTGCCGCTTCCATAATTTTTTCATGCGGAATAGAATCATTTGACATACTAATATTTGATGTAATGGTTCCCGAAAAAAGAAAAACATCCTGCAAGACCATTGAGATATGTTTTCTAAGTTCACGCTTATCCATTTCTCTGATGTCAATTCCATCTACCAGGATAGAACCTTTATTTATGTCGTAAAACCTGGAAAGAATATTGATAATGCTGGATTTTCCTGCACCGGTTGCACCAACAATTGCAACTGTTTCCCCAGGATTTATTTTGAAAGAAATATCTTTTAAAATATAATCATCTTCATTGTAAGCAAACCAAACATTCTTGAATTCAATTTCACCTTTCACATCGGTGAGGTTTTTAGGATTAACTGGATTAGTAATGAACGTTTCATTATCAAGCAGCTTAAATATCCTTTCTGACGAAGCCATTGCAGTCTGCATGATGTTATACTTTTCTGATAAATCTCTTATCGGTCTGAAAAACATTTCTGTGTACTGAATAAATGCAAAAAGAACTCCGAGTGTAAGAGTGTTATGAATAATCTCCCCTCCGCCGTACCATATTATCAAACCAATTGCAATTGAGCTGAGAAATTCTACTGTCGGATAAAACACTGCATAGTAAAGTATGGATTTGATATTTGTAGCTTTATAATCACTGTTAATGCTAGAGAACTTTTTTAACTCTTGCCTTTGTTTATTGAAAATTTGGACAACGTTCATTCCCGTAATATGTTCCTGCATGTAGGAGTTCAACCGTGCCAAATGAAATCGAACGTCTCTATAGGAATCCCTCACTTTCTTTCTAAATAAAAATGTACCATAAATTAAAACTGGCAGAACCGAAAGCGTCACAAGAGTAAGCGGTATATCCATAAAAAACATGAATACGAGTATCCAGATAATTATAAAAACATCGCTGAAAACCATCACGATCCCGGATGAAAATAGTTCGTTAAGTGATTCGACGTCATTTGTTGTTCTTGTAACCAATCTTCCGATTGGAGTTTTATCAAAGAATTTAAGCGCAAGGTTTTGAACGTGACGGAATATTTGCATCCGAAGATCAAAAATAGTTTTTTGTCCAAGATACTGAGTGTAATAAGTTAGGAAGTATTGGATGACTGCTTGCAAAACGAGTGAGCCAAAGAGAAGCAAACTTATTTCCAGCAACCCATTATAATTGGAATTAGTAATGTGATCGTCGACGGCAATTTTTGTCAAGTAAGGTCGTATTGGACCGAGAATAGCAACAACCATATTTAAAAGAATTGCGAACAGAACATATTTTTTATACGGCTTAACATACTTTAGCAAGCGCTTCATCAAACGTGCGTCGTAAGCTTTGCCTAATACTTCGTCTTCGCTTTTATAATCCTGGATCATATTCTATAAAGTTATTTTCAATTTATTATGCATAAATAATATGATATTGAACTCCTACGGAGTTCTGATTCTTGGGGATTTATGTCTATCTACAAATATTTAACTTCTAATGGAGTTAATTTTTAAATTTTTTTTATGTGCTTAGCTCAATAGGAGCGAAATGTTGGTAAAAACATATTTGATCCAATCCAATTAAGCTCCATCGGAGTGATCTATCTAAAATGTAATTTTGAATCAGAATCATTTTTAGCTCAATTCTTCTAATTCTTTTTCGAGCAATTGTTTGAAATGCAGATCAGCGTAAATGCCATCTAGCGCAACTAATTCATCGTGTGTACCTTGTTCTACAATTTTGCCTTTGTGCAATACGATGATTTTATCAGACTCTTTCACCGTAGAAATTCTGTGACTAATGATAATGCTCGTTCTGTCCTTCATAAATTCTTTCAAGTTAGTCAAGATTTCTTCTTCGGTGTGAGTATCGACTGCTGAAAAAGAGTCATCGAGAATCAAAATTTTAGGATCGATAGCCAATGCTCGTGCAATGCTAGCACGTTGCTTTTGGCCGCCGGAGAAAGTTATTCCTCTTTCACCAACAACTGTATCGTATCCTTTAGGAAACGAGTCTACATCTTTATCAAATCCGGCAATTTTTGAAACAGCAATTACTTTTTCTTTATCAGATTCTCGCAAGCCGTAAGAAATATTATTTGCAACAGTATCAGAAAATAGGAAAGATTCTTGAGGTACTAATCCTATGTTTGTTCTAAGTACATCAAGAGGAATTTTTCTCACATCAATTCCATCGATTAGGATTTCACCTTTAATAACATCATAAAGTCGTGGAATTAAATTAATGAAAGAGGTTTTTCCGGAACCGGTAAAGCCCATTATTGCGAGTGTGGATCCTTTAGGAATTTTTAAGTTGACATTATCCAATACCAATGGAAGATGTTCTCCATACTTGAATGATACATTTTTGAACTCAACATCACCATTGATTTCAGTTAAAGTATTAATGGTTTGTTCCGAATCTTCAATCTCATTCGATTCCGCAAATATTTTATTTAATCTTTTCATGCTTGCTTCTGCCTGCTGAATGATATTCAGCACCCAGCCGAAAGCAATCATAGGCCAAATCAAAATATTTAGATAAGCTATGAATGCAGTAATCTCGCCAAGGTTCATTTCTTTTGAAATCACTTTATAGCCGCCAAGCCAAATGACAATTATGATGGACATACCTGTAATCAAAAATAAAATCGGTTGAACAATCGCCTGGTATTTTATCATGTTCATATTTCTTTGCAGGTATTCATGGCTCAGCTTTTTAAACGCACCGATTTCGCTTTCTTCACGGACATAGGATTTGATCACTCGAATTCCCGAGAAATTTTCCTGTGCCCTTGTAGTCAAATCAGAAAACTTTTCTTGAATTAAAGTGTACTTTTCATGAATTATTTTTCCGACTTTATAAACTAAAATCGAGAGCAGCGGCAATGGAAGGAGCGAATAAATTGTCAAACCGAAATTTAAAGAAATCATAATGGCAATAACCATGATCAATCTTATTGTAGTATCAATGGAATACATTACGGCGGGACCGATGAACATTCTAACAGCATTTATATCATTTGTTGCGTGAGCCATTATGTTGCCGGTTGAATTATTCTGAAAGTATCTCAAAGGTAATTTCTGAATCTTCTGCCAGAAGTCAAATCGAAGGTCATATTCAATTTCTCTGGATACAACAATTATAGTTTGACGGATAAAGAATCTGAAAACTCCGGATATAAGAGATGTTGCAACGATTAATGAAACATAGTACAGCAGCTTATCCGTGGTAATCTTTTCTTGAAGAATGTTTATTGCATCTTTCAAGAGAAGAGGAATGTAAACCATTCCGATGTTGGATAGAACAATAAAGAGCAAACCATAAGCGAGCTTGCTTTTATAACGTACAAAATATTTTTTAAGCGTTCGTAAGTTTCTCATTGTGATCGGTAAACAGAAATAGATATTAATAGATTTTCAAAAAGATCATTAAAATTTCTGAGGGATAATAGACAGAAGCTTTTTCTCATTCAATTACGTTAAATTCGGTGTACTTTTGAAGCGCTTTGGGAACAATAATTTTACCTTCAGGAGTTTGATAATTTTCCAACAGCGAAACCATCAAGCGGCTCGTTGCTAACCCTGATCCATTAAGCGTGTGAACAAATTCCGGTTTCTTAGTAGCTTCGTTTCTGTATCTGATGCTTGCTCGCCTTGCCTGAAAATCTCCAAAAGTGCTGCATGATGATGCTTCAAGCCAACGTTTTTCCGCAGGCGACCAGGTTTCAATATCATAGCATTTTGCTGCCGCAAAACTTAAATCACCTGAACATAGCATTAAAATTCTATAAGGAATTTGAAGTGCTTTGAGAATATCTTCCGCATCGTTCACAAGGTTTTCTAATTCGTTAAGAGAGGTTTCCGGCTTGACAAACTTCACCATTTCCACTTTATTAAATTGATGAACACGTAAAAAACCTTTAGATTCTTTTCCATAAGAACCTGCTTCTCTTCTGAAACATGCGGAGTAACCAACAAACTTAATCGGAAGATCGCTTTCGTTTAGAATCTCATTCCTGTAAAGATTGGTTATCGGAACTTCTGCTGTTGGAATAGGAAATAATCCATCCTTATCTATGAAGTACATGTCTTCTTCCATCTTAGGAAGCTGTCCTGTTCCTTTCATTGAATCGCGGTTAACTAAGAATGGAGGAAAAACCTCTGTATAACCATGATTCTGAAGATGATAATCCAACATGAAATTTATTAATGATCTTTCAAGAGTCGCACCTTTACCAAGATAAACCGGAAATCCCGATCCGGAAATTTTTGCTCCTCGTTCAAAATCTAGAATTTTCAATTTCTTTCCCAGCTCAATGTGGTCATAAAGTTTTTCGTTTTGTTCAAAGTTAAATCCATCCGGTAGCCATCTTCTAACTTCAACATTTTCTTCTGGTGTTCTGCCAATTGGTACCGAAGTATGCGGGAGATTTGGAATGTACATCAGCAAATCATTTAGTTCTGATTCAACAACGCTAAGTTTGTCATCATATTCTTTTATTCTATCAGATACATCTTTCATCTCAGCTATGATTGCGGATGCATCTTGCCCGGCTTTTTTAAGTTTACCAACTTCTTGTGAAACTTGATTTCGTTTTGCTTTAAGTTCTTCGCTCACAGCTAAGATGTCTCTGCGCTGCTTATCTAGCTGAAGCACTTCATCAACTCTGCTTTTTTCGTTCTTTGATTCGATTCCCTGCTTAACAAATTCGGGATTTTCTCGGATGAATTTTAATTCTAACATTTTATGCTTTAAATTAATTTTAAAAAATCAATAGCACGCAGATTACGCAGATATGACAGATAAACGCAGATTAAAAACAGAGAACATCCGCCCAATCTGAGTTATCAGCGTTCTATTGTGTTTACTTCACTACAATATTATAAATTTTATTCGGCACGTAAATTTCTTTAACAATCTCTTTCCCATCGAGATGTTTTTTTATCTTCTCATTTTTCAGTAGCAAATGCTTCACATCATTTTGGATACTATTCACGGGTGTTTCAACAGTTCCCCTCAATTTTCCATTAACCTGAACAGCTACGCTTACCAAATCCTCAACAAGTGCTTTGGGGTCAGGATCAAACCAGAATGGTTTATGGAAGATTGACTCCTTCGATCCTAGGATAATGTAGCATTCTTCTGCAAGATGTGGAGCAATAGGTGCCAATAAAACAGCAAATCTCTTTAACGTGTAACCTTGAATTTCCTTAGAACATAATTCTAATTTCTTCATTTCGTTAAGAAGCTCCATCATTGCTGCTATTGAAGTATTAAATCGGAAATGATTTATCTCTTCGTCATACTTCTTAATGGTTTGGTTCACTTTTTTATAAATAAGTTTTTCATTTACGTTTAGTTGATCTAGCTCATAAACATCTTTGGGTGCGACTTGATTTATTAAATCGGAAAATTTGTTAAACAATTCATAAGTTCTTTGAACGAAACGATCAGTTCCGGCAATTCCTTTATCGCTCCAATCTCCGCCGAGTTCGTAAGGACCCATAAACATCAAGTACATTCTAAAGACATCTGATCCGAAATTTTCAATGAACTGATCAGGGTTCACGACATTTCCTTTTGACTTAGACATCTTAGCACCTTGATTTGTAATTGTGCCTTGATGAATAAGATGTGAAAATGGCTCGTCAGAATTTGTATAACCAATATCTCTAATAAACTTGTGAATGAATCTCGCATATAGCAGATGCATTGTTGCATGTTCTGCTCCGCCGACATACATATCAACCGGAATCCATTTATCAGCAAGCTTTTTATCAAACGGATCATTATCAATATGCGGATTTAGGAACCGAAAATAATACCATGAAGAATCCACGAATGTATCCATTGTATCTGGGTCTCTTTTGGCATTAGCACCGCATTTGGGACATTTTGCATTTATGAATTTTTCATTAGTGATTAAAGGAGATTCACCGCCGGGTTTGAAATGAACATCATATGGCAGTTCTACTGGAAGATCTTTTTCATTAACCGGAACCTCATCGCATTTTTCACAGTGAACGATTGGGATTGGAGTTCCCCAATATCTTTGTCTTGAAATTAGCCAATCACGTAACCGATAGTTTATTTTTTTCTCACCAAACTTTTTCTCTTCGAGAAAGGAAATGATTTTATCAATTCCTGCTTCAGAATCCATCCCATTGAAGATTCCGGAATTAATCATGCTTCCAGGCTCAGTGTAAGCTTGTGTTAATTCATCGGCATCATTTGTGCCAGATTGTAAAATTACTTTGCGAATTGGTAAACCGAACTTCTTTGCAAATTCAAAATCTCGTTCGTCATGACCGGGAACAGCCATCACGCATCCGGTTCCATATGTTGCAAGCGCATAGTCTGCAATCCAGATTGGCACCTTCTCGCCATTTACAGGATTAATTGCAAATGTTCCGATTGGAATACCTGTTTTTTCTTTAACTGTTGATGTCCGTTCAATCTCAGTCAATGATTTAGTGGAATTGCGATATTCTTGAACTTGACTTTTGAACTCCTTAGAGGTCAGCTTATCAACAAGCTTATGTTCTGGAGCTAAAACCACATACGTTACTCCGAATAACGTATCGGGTCTTGTTGTGTATACAGAAATGATTTCATTAGAATTTTCAACTCTGAAATGAACTTCAGCACCGACACTTTTACCAATCCAGTTTCTTTGCATGAGCTTGGTTTTTTCTGGCCAATTAATTTTATCGAGACCCTCGAGCAGTTCTTCAGCGTAATCTGTGATCTTAAAAAACCATTGAGTAAGATTTTTCTGCACAACTGTTGTTCCGCATCGTTCACAAGTTCCATCAGATAAGACTTGTTCATTCGCTAAAACAGTGTGATCATTAGGACACCAATTTACCGGAGCATTTTTTCTGTACGCTAATCCCTTTTTGTAAAGCTGAAGGAACAGCCATTGGTTCCATCTATAATATTTTGGATCGCAGGTCATTAGTTCAGCATCCCAGTCATACATACATCCCATTCGCTTAAGCTGTACACGGATCGCATCAATGTTAGCCATCGTGCTGTCATAAGGATGAATTCCGGTTTTTATTGCGAAGTTCTCTGCGGGTAAACCGAATGCATCATAACCCATCGGTTCAAAAACATTTTCCCCTTTTAGCTTTTGATATCTTGCCCACGAATCGGAAGGGCCATAATGATACCAGTGCCCGGTGTGCAGTTTTGCCCCGGAAGGATATATGAACATGTTTAAGTGATAGAGCTTACTCTCTGTTGAAGAAAGATCAGTTTTGTAAACCTTATTATCTTCCCAATACTTTTGCCACTTGGCTTCAATTTCAGAAAAAGGGTATCGTGTTGTCATTATTTCTTAAAAAATTTTGACAAATTTACCGAAAAGGTGAGGTATTTCAAACGGATTGGAATGAATGGATGTCTAAACGACTCCTTTCGTAGAATGGTTGAATGATCGAATGAGTGAATGGATGAATTAGATGAACCTATTTGAAAAGGAGATAATTACATTTAATTTAAACTTTAGAAGGAAATATAAATTTTCTTTATCTTCGAACTAACAAATTCAAAAATAAATTCTACAAGCGTATGTATCTCTTCGATGCCTCTTATTTCACTTACAAAAGTGATGAACTTTATTGTGAAAATATTCCGGTAAAAAAAATAATTAAAGAAGTTGGAACCCCGGTTTACATATACAGCAAAACCTTTATTGTAGATCGCTATAAAGAATTTACTGAAGCATTTAAAGAAATTCCTCATACAATTTTCTTTGCTGCCAAAAGCAACTTTAATATAAATGTAATTAAAACCTTCGTTGATCTTGGTGGAGGAGTTGATGTTAATTCTGAAGGGGAATTGAAACGTGCGCTGCTTGCTGGTGCTGATCCTGCCAAACTTATTTTAACGGGAGTTGGAAAAAGTCTTAACGAAATCCGGTTAGGATTGCAAAAAGATTTGCTGATGATCAAAGCTGAATCTGAAGAAGAATTAGAATTGATAAATGCAATCGCTGGTGAGATGAATAAAATCGCAAGAGTTGCAATTCGAGTTAATCCCGATGTTGATGCTCAAACACATCCTTACATTTCAACCGGATTATCAGAAAATAAATTTGGTATTGATACAAAATTGGCACTAAGCTTATTCAAAGATAAAAACCGATTCAAAAATATTACGTTCACCGGAATTGATATGCACATCGGTTCGCAGATTACAAGCATTCAGCCCTTTGCAGAAGCAGTGGAAAAGCTTTCCCAAATTTATTTTGAATTAAAAGACAGCGATGTGCATCTAAAACATTTTGATGTTGGCGGCGGAATTGGTGTTAAGTATGGTAATGAAGAAACATTTTCGATTACGGATTATGCAAAAGCTATTTCTCCAATACTAAAAAAATTAGATTGTCACATTTTCTTTGAGCCTGGAAGATTCTTAACTGCAAACGGAGGAATTTTGGTTGCACATATTCTTTATACAAAAAAGAATGGCGAGAAAAATTTCTTAGTAACTGACACTGCAATGAATGACATGTTGCGACCCAGCATTTATGGAGCGTATCATCATATTCAGCCGGTTGAGCTTTTCTCAAACAGAATCGAAATTCTTGCAGACATAGTTGGGCCTGTTTGTGAATCAGGTGATTTTCTTGGTCGGAAACGAAAAATACTGGAATCAAAAAGAGGTGAATATCTTGCTGTAATGTCTGCCGGAGCTTACGGAATGGTAATGTCATCAAATTATAATGCTAGACGGAGACCTCCAGAAATTCTAGTTGATGACGATAAATTCTACATTGTGCGAAGCAGAGAAACTTATGATCATCTCTTGTTTGATGAGAAGATAATTACAACTTAAATCAGTGCGCTGCGGATACTGGATACTGGCTTCTTTTCGATAAGGTAATAAGGTTTGGTTGTTACTTGTTAGATTGTTACTAAGGTTAAAAAAAGCAGAGAAGGTTTTACCACTATTCCAATGATTTGTGTTCACTCGTTTACAAAAAAATATTTTCGATATTTTTAGACAACAGTTAAAGAAACATTATCAAAGAAATAAACCTTAGTAACTTGAGCAAGCACCCCATGTTTAAACCTTATTATCTTATTATAAAGCAATTAATATTTTTACAAAAAGATTTACTTAATAACCAAGATTTTTATACATAGTAGCAAAACGATTTCAAAAAAAATGCAAAGAAGAAATTTTATTAAATCAGTCTCAACTGCAGCGTTACTTAGTGCGATTCCACAAGTCTATCCCAGAGTTTCTCCGCAAAGTAAAATTAAACCGCCTCGATTGAAATCTGGCAATAGACTTGGATTAATTGCTCCGGGCAGTTACATCTCTGAAGTCGAATTAAAAGACTCAAAAGAAAATTTAGAAAAGCTGGGTTATAAACTCTTTTATAATAATGGAATTCTGTCAAAGAGTGGTTATCTCGCGGGAACAGATGAATCAAGGGCTGAAGAAATAAATTCAATGTTCGCTAATAAAGAAGTAGATGGAATTATGTGTGCTCGCGGCGGTTATGGCTGCGCGCGAATTCTGCCGATGCTTGATTATGATCTTATTAAAAATAATCCTAAAGCGTTGATTGGTTACAGTGATATTACTGCATTGTTAAATGGAATTTATAATGAAACAGGATTAATTACTTTTCATGGACCTGTTGGAATTTCTTCGTTCAATGATTTTAGTGTAACTTATTTTAATAAAGTGCTTGTTCATCCCGAGAGAGATTTAATTTTGATTAGTACCAAAGGTGAAGATGAAAAAGATAACAATGGAATCACAACAATTGTAAGTGGAAAGGCAGTCGGTGAATTAGTTGGCGGAAATTTGTCAGTTTTAAATTCGCTTATCGGAACTAAATATGATTTTAATGGAGAAGGTAAAATTATTTTTCTTGAAGAAATTGGTGAAGAACCTTATAGAATAGATAGAATGCTTACACAATTAATTCAATCCGGTAAGTTTGATAAAGCTGCAGGAATTGCAATGGGTGTTTTTAAGGATTGTGAACCAAAAGAAAAAGATCCATCTTTCAGTACATCATTTTCGCTTATGGAAGTTTTGTTTGACAGATTATCGAATCTTAAGATTCCGGTAATTTATGGAATGTCTTTCGGACACATTAAGAATAAGTTTACGCTTCCGGTTGGAATAAAAGCTGAGCTTGATACGATAAATCAAACACTAACACTATTAGAAAACGCTGTAATATAAAGGATAATAAATGCGCATCTTAAAAAATTCATCTTTCTTACTCTTATTCTTTCTCTTACTTTCAAACACTGGCTGCTTAGTCTTCCAAAAAATATCATACGAAATAGTTATTAACGATGATAAAAGCGGAACGGCAAATATTTACATTACGGATATTACTTCCGATGCAACAGATATCGATGCATTTAAACAAGATACATCTGCCTTATTTACTTTCATGCAAAAAAGTGATGAGTTCGTTGAAGATATGAAATCTGAAGGCCGATTTATTACTCACCGCAATCTTATTTTGAACAATGATATGCTTGATGCTGAAGTAAAATATGATTTTAAAAACATAGCAGGAATTGAAAACATTGCCTATGAAGATGGCTTTTATTTTTTGACAATGGATCTAGCCGACAGTATAATTTTAACGAATGGCGAGATAATAAAATCAAAAACATATAAAAGAATTTTGTGGGATGATCAACAAAAATTACTGAAGTTCTCAATGTTCGCTGCAGAAACGGATGCATACAGAAAATTATCTCCATACTATAAAAAACAAGAATAATGTTTGCACAAGTTGTATTTCCATTACCTTTCCGTAATGCCTTTACTTACTCAGTTCCAGATGAAATTTCCTCAATGCTGCAAATCGGAATACGGGTTATTGCACCATTTGGTAAGCGAACTTTAACCGGCTTCGTAATTAGCTTCTCAGATCAAAGTGAAGTTACAGAAAAAATAAAACCGCTCTCGGATATTCTCGATGAAACTCCTTTCTTCAATAAAAACGATCTTAAGTTTTATGAATGGTTAGCCGATTATTATTTATGCTCGCTCGGTGAAGCATTGAAGCTTGCGGTTCCTTACGGTTTGGAAATTGAAAGCAAACGGAAGATAATTGCCGATATCAATGTTTGTTCAGATCTTTATTCAAAAGAAAAAAATAAAGCATCGCTTAAGGGAAAAATATTAAAAGTCCTTTCCGAGAAAGATGAAATCACAATAAGCTCACTTCAAAAATTAGTTAAGAAGAAAAGCATTTATTCGGCTTTGCAAAGTTTGGGAAAAGCCGGTGCGCTAAATGTTTTAACTGAACTTTCTGATGCAAAAGTAAGAATCAAAACTGCAAATTTTGTAAAGCTGGCAAAGCCCTTATCAGATATTTATGATCATATACCTGAAATAGAGAATCGTTCGCCCAAACAAGTTGCAATTTTACTTGAGCTGATTTCAAAAAAAAATATAACGGAATCGCTGGCAACGCTTCTAAAAAAAACTGATACAACTAAATCATCAGTTGATTCCTTAGCAAAAAAGGGGCTTGTGGAGATTTTTGAAAAGGAAGTTGAAAGAAAATATTCAGAAGAATATAAAGAGCCGCTTCAAAATTTCGAATTAACTGAAAAACAGAAATCGGTTATCCAAGAAGTTTCAACCTCAATTGACAATGGAGAATTCCACACCTTTTTGTTACATGGTATCACCGGAAGCGGTAAAACTCAAATATATATCGAGCTTATAAAAATTGTCTTAGCATCAAACAAAACCGCACTGATTCTTGTCCCGGAAATATCACTTACTCCTCAAATAACATCCAGGCTTTACAATAATTTCGGTGATACAATTACGGTTATTCACAGCCGTATGTCAATTGGCGAAAGATATGATTCGTGGCGGCGAATTCTAAATAAAAAATCGAAAGTAGTTGTGGGAGCCAGATCAGCTTTATTTGCGCCTCTTAGCAAAATTGGATTGATAGTTGTTGATGAAGAACACGATGCAAGCTACAAGCAAGCCGATATGATTCCAAAATACAATGCGAGAGATGCAGCAATTTTATTGGGCAAAGTAAAGAATTGTCCCGTGATGCTTGGTTCTGCAACACCTTCGATTGAAAGTATGTATAATGCACTTAATGGCAAGTACAAGCTGTTAACACTTCCAGAAAGAATTGATAATGCAAAATTGCCAAAGATAAGTTTGGTAAATGTTATTGTTGAAAGAAAGAAGAAGAGAATGGAAAATGTATTCACTAAAACTCTTCTTGATAAAATTGAAGAT
>JBGSOQ010000237.1:0-63468 GCA_041739035.1 Ignavibacteriaceae bacterium
TCATACGAAGCTCCAGTTACGATACTTCCTCCTGAAAAGAATAATCAAATGGGAGGACTGAGCGGCTTGCTTGGGGGAGAAGATCTTTCAAGTTTAATAACTGCCGGAATGTCAAATGCCAATTCGCAGCTTTACATGGAAATGCTTAAAAGTAGATCTGCGGCATTATATGTAGTTAGAAAACATGATCTAGTAAAATTTTATGGATCGAAAAACGAAATTTCCGCAGCAAAAAAGTTATCGGAAAATTTAAATATTGACTTAAGTAAAGAAGGAATCATAAAATTAAGTGTCAATACATCTACTTCCTTATTTCCTATGTTTTCTTCTCAAGCTGATTCTATTAAAAAACTTTCTGCTGATCTTTCAAATTCATATGTTGAATCGCTTGACATAATTAATCGGGAGAAACTTTCCTCAAAAGCAAAGCGTGCCAGGATTTATATTGAATCTCAGCTTCAACAAACTAAATATATGCTCGATTCTGCTGAGAGTTCATTAATGCTATTCCAAAAGAAAAATAAAACTGTGTCGCTTCCTGAACAAGTAAAAGCCGCAATCGATGCTGCTGCTGAGCTTAAAACTGATATAGTAAAAACGGAAGTAGAACTTGGAATGCAGCTGCCTAATTTAAGGGAAGACAGCAAAACACTTTTGACGCTTAAAAGTAAATTACAAGAACTTCGAAATCAATATAATAAAATGGAAATGGGAAATGAAGATTATCTTGTTGCATTCAAGGATGTTCCTGAAGTAGGAAGGGAATTGGCTAAACTTGTGAGAGAGGCGAAAATTCAGAATGAAGTGTATATGCTGCTTCAACAGCAGTACTTCAAAGAGAGAATACAAGAAAAAAGAGATCTTCCAACAATAGAAGTATTAGATGAGGCAATTTCACCTATGAAAGCATCAGGCCCGCGAGTAGTATTTTCAACATTTTTGGGCGGAATTTTTGTTTTTCTTTCAATATCATTTTTTTACATTGTCAACGGAAAAAAAAATCAGAATTTTAAAAAGAAAAAAGAAGAGGTTACTTAGAATGAATGAGAGGACGGCTGTTGTTACAGGCGGAGCTGGTTTTTTAGGCTCACATTTATGTGATCGTTTGCTCCAAGAAGGAATTAAAGTAGTATGTATTGATAATCTGCTAACAGGGAACCTAGATAATATTTCGCATCTTTTCGGAAATGAGAATTTTGCTTTTTTAAAGCATGATGTTACAAATTATATTTTTGTGCAAGGGCGGGTTGATTACATCCTCCATTTTGCATCTCCAGCAAGTCCGATCGATTATCTTAAATTCCCAATTCAAACATTAAAAGTCGGATCACTAGGAACCCATAAGGTATTAGGTCTAGCAAAAGAGAAGAAAGCCAGATTTCTTCTTGCGTCAACTTCAGAAGTTTATGGAGATCCGGCAATTCATCCTCAGGGCGAGGATTATTGGGGTAATGTGAATCCTATAGGGCCAAGAGGTGTTTATGATGAAGCAAAAAGGTTTGCAGAAGCCATTACAATGGCGTACAATCGTTATCATGGTGTTGAAACACGAATTGTCAGAATATTTAATACTTTTGGTCCACGAATGAGACTAGATGATGGGAGAGCGCTTCCGGCATTTGTTGGCCAAGCGCTTCGAGGAGAAGATATTTCGGTTTTTGGTGATGGATCTCAAACACGCAGCTTTTGTTATGTTTCCGATTTAGTTGATGGAATTTTTAAGCTTCTAATGTCAAATGAAATTTATCCTATAAATATTGGCAATCCCGAGGAAATAACTATTAAGCAATTCGCTGAAGAAGTAATAAAACTTACTGGTTCAAAAAGTAGATTATCATTCCACGATTTACCGGAAGATGATCCTAAAGTTAGACAGCCCGATATTTCGAAAGCAAAAAGAGTTCTTGGTTGGGACCCGCTAGTATCAAGAAGTGATGGCTTGAAAATCACGATTGACTATTTTAAGAAAAAACTAAGCAACTCTTAATGTGCCCAATCTGTAAGTGTTTAGAAAAATCTATAATTGGCACTCCAAAAGTAAGTTTGAAAGCTCAAAAGATTATTAGGCATGAGTACAATGTTGTAAGATGTGATAAATGCAGAACATATTATATTCATCCCAAAATTGATTTTTCTAAAGAAGAGTGGAAAATTTTATACGATCAGAAATATTTTCAGCAGATGAGCAAGTGGTATGAAAAAAATAGAGAAAAAGACAGAATTGCTAGGTTTAATAATCTTGAAAATTTGGCTTCGAAAGGAGAAAAGCAGTTTTTAGATATCGGATGCGGCGAAGGAAATTGTTTAATCGAAGCATTAAAAAGAAATTGGAAACCATATGGACTTGATATTACTGATCACAGGATTGAAGAAGCTAAAGATAATGGAATAAAATTTTTTAATTCGAACTTAATCGATTGTCATTTCGACAGTAATTTTTTTGATATTATTTACATGGATTCTGTTCTTGAACATGTTATTAATCCCCTTGATTATTTATCGGAAATAAAAAGGATATTGAAAAATGGGGGGGTTGTTTACATTGGGATTCCGAATGAGGATTCATTATTAAATGATTTTAAAAAGAGTGTCTACAGACTAAAATCAAGTAATTTATCGCCTAGACTAAGACCATTTGAAACGCCATATCATGTCGTTGGTTTTAACACAAGATCTATAGAAACTGCACTTCAGATCGCGCAGCTTGAAATAAGAAAAATTCGAAACTTCGCTTGTCGTTTGGAGTTTTTAAGAGCTAAACCATTTTCAAAAACATTCTTTCAATCGCTTTTATTGTTGCCGATTTACCTTCTAGCTGTCCCGATTAATAAAGAGGTATACCTGGAAGTATATGCTCAGAACAACTAATTAAGAATAATATTTGACTCTCCAGCCGAGATGACTCAGAAATTAACAAGCACAATTGCCGGCGCTTCAATTTTCATAACAATAATTACTTTTGCTGGAAGAGGACTCGGCTTTTTCCGAGAAGTAATTTTTGCTGCTTCATTTGGATTAAGCAGTGAATTTGAAATTTATTTGGTTGCTGCCGTATTATCATCAGTAATAAATATTATTTTGATTGTGTTGGGTCAGAACTATTTTATCCCAAATTATTTCAAAGAAAGTGAGAAGGCAAATCGAACGTTTTTCTTTAATCAGTCGCTAACTTTATTCCTACTTGTAAGTCTACTCATAGCACTCATTCTTTTCTTTTTTTCGGAACAAATTATTGATTTTTATGTTAAAACTGATTCAATAAGTGCGAAATCGAATGCTCTTCACATTTTTAATTTATTTCTGCCTACAATTCCTTTAACAGCTTTAATTTCTATTCTATTTGCTTTTCTTCAATCAGAAAAAAGTTTTATTGTGCCAGTAGTTTCAAATTTGTTCACAAATATTCTATTAATTGGGGCTGTCCCGCTATTAAGCACACAAATAGGAATATTAGTCATACCTTTGTTTTACTTGTTAGGGACTTTTATTCAGGTGTTATTTTTGTTGTTACAAGTTAAGAAAAGGACAAAAATTCAAATCACATTTTTGCACTTTAGTGAAGGACTTAATAAGACATTAGGATCGTTTCTTTTATTCACTATAGTTATTGAAATTATTGGTCAAATGTTTGTTATAGTTGATAGATATTTTTTAGGCGAAGTTCAAAAAGGCGGTATTGCAGCATTAAACTATTCAGCGACATTATACCAATTACCGATAGTCATTTTACCATTTGCTATTTCAACAGTATTGTTTCCTTCATTTTCAGAATTAATACAAAAGAAAGAAATAGTCCAAATAGGCGAAAAATTAAATAAATCAATTTCCATTTTAATTTTCCTTACTATGCCGATAGCTTTTATTTTCTACTTCTTTGGCGAATTTATTGTGATGGTACTTTTCCAGAGAGGTAATTTTTCATCTTTTGATAGTATGATCACTTCAAATACGTTAAAAATATATTCAATAAGTCTGGTTTTTTATGCCATATATTCAGTGTTGAATAAATTCCTATTCAGTACCTCGCTGCTTAAAGAACTTCTGTCGCTTATAAGTGTCGGCTTGTTGATTAAAATAACATTGAACATTTTATTTGTTGAAACCCTTTTTCAAAATGGGTTGGCATTAAGTACATCAATAAGCTTCATTTTTTATTGTATGATTTCTTTAATAATAATAAAAAAGATTAAGATTCATGCATTTTTGAACTTTTCCCAAAATTTGTTTTTTTACATCGTTAATAGCACAATTTGTATTGTCTTAGTCCTTTTAATACATAATAATTTATTGTCTGAAGGGAATGTTTATTTAACCAATACAGCTGAAATCATATTTTTTATGTTTTTCTTTTTATTCAATAGTTACTTAGTCCGTGATAATTCTTTTATATTAGTAATCAATTCGCTAAAGGAAATAAAACAAACCTACTTGAAGAAGAATCATTAAAATTGTGAAGGCAAAAATTGGAATTCAGTTCAATTCTTTTAAGAAGTAAAGTAATTACTAAAATAGTTCTGATTATTTTAAATTTTATTTGTTCATTTCTAAAAAGAATAAATACTTTATCATCAAATAAAAATGGTAAAGTAGTGATAATATCTCTGCATAAGCTAGGTGATTCAATTTTGACGACGTATGCAATAAAGGAGATTGAAAATTACTATCGAGATGACATCAGTTTAATATGTTTTAATGAAACCTATGATGTTTTTAATTTAGTTTTTGAAAGAATTAATCTTATAAAATTATCCAAGTCGGATTTTTATTTTGAGCAAAGAATTGCTTCCAGCAGAGCAAGAAGGGTAATTAAAAATTTACAACCGGAAGTGATTATTGATCTTACTGGCTCCATTACTTCTGCATCATTGATTTTTAATAGTAGAGCAAAAAGAATGGTTGGTATAAACAGTCCATTTTTTAGGAAACTTTATTCCGATTTTATTCCAATCAGAACGCAACCTCATTTAATCGATATCTATTTGGATGTAGCCAGAACAATTGTTCCAATCAGCGATAATTTTACGGCACCGATTTCGGAGCAATATTCTTCCAAAGGATATATAGTAATTCATCCATTTGCTGGATGGGCTGCAAAGGAATGGGGACTAAGGAAATTTATTGAACTTGCTGAAATTCTTAGTCATAGAATCGAATGTGTGATTGTTTTTCCATCTGAGAAAATGAAAACAGACATAATAAATGAACTTGAGAGTAGAAAAATTAGATACACGGAAACAAAATCAATGTCCGATCTAATTGAGATAACCAAACATTGTTCATTATTTATAGGAAATGATTCAGGACCGCTTCATCTTGCAAATCTTTTTGGAAAACCAACGTTCTCTATTTATGGGCCTACAAATCCCGAATATCATTTGCCTGTAACAGGGAATAATGGATTCTTTGCAAAACAGATTAATTGTTCACCTCAAAAAGGAGAAAAATTGTGTTTTACAAATGGAGGCAGAAATGGTTGTCCTAGTTTTGAATGTATGAAAAATATAACTGTTAAAGAGGTGGAGAACAATTTTCAAAAGTTTTTAAATGATAATTTTCTCTTAAATAATCTTTTTAAATAGGAAATAGACAAGTATGGGAGAATTTTAATGCCGGGAATAAGTATTGTCAAAGAAAAGGATATATGTAGAAATAAAACGAGTATAATTAATCACTTAAACTCATTAAATCATTTTGAAAGTTTTGAAAGTAAAGTGTTCAGATGTGATTATGATTTATTCGTTGGCTGGAACACGTATAGTGAATATCCCATCAATAATTTTAATTATTTGAATTATGAAATTATCATCGAAGGAAGAATTTATGATAAAGCAGAATATGAACTCAAAATTGAATTAGAGCAGTTAATAAATTGCATTAATGAGAACAAATTCAAAATCGAACTGACAAAATGGATAGAAAAAACGGATGGAGATTTTATAATATCTATTATTGATAAAACAAATAATAAGCTTTTCGTGTTCAATGATATTTTCGGGCGATTACCACTATACTATAAAAATGGTTTAAATAGAATTTGTATCTCGAGACATTTGAAATTCATTACAGATGTTGAGGATGAATTTGATTTTGATATGCTAGCACTTTCGCAAAATTTGCTTTTGGGATATATGCTTGGAGAGCGAACACTTTTTTCTGAAATAAAACAGCTAAGACCTGCATCATTATTAATTGTGGGTGAAAAAAAATTGAATGTTTCAATCCTTCGTCAGTTCAATTTTGAAATCAGGACTCATGCGGCAAATGATTTTAAGTCAAATCTTACCGAATTGGATCGCTTATTTAGCAAGGCGTGTAAAGATAGATTTAAAAACGGCAAAAAAAATATTGTAACTCTCAGTGGAGGATTGGACTCGAGAATGGTAGCAGCATGTATGCATAAAAATAATATCGCATTTGAAACAGCTACTATCTCATACACTACTGGTTATGCCAATGAAGAAATTAGTATTGCAAAACAGCTATCGCACTTGTTTAATTCAAAATTTAATTTATTTGATATTAAACCACCGAAAGGAGCTGATGTATTAGAACTATTAAAATTAAAAGAAGGAATGAATTCGTTGGCAACTGCGCCAATAATTCCATTTTATAGAAAAGTTGAGGAGACTTTTGGAAAAGATATAAATTTTATCACTGGTGATAATGGAGATAAATTAATTTTTACTATTGATAAACCGTTTAGCAGTTTCAAAGATTTGGATCAGCTAGCAAATTTCATTGTAAAGGAACATTCTGTAATTTCTTTGGAAACGGTTGTATCACTTTTAGGAACAAGTGAAGAAGCTATACTAAATGAAATTAAGTCAGTATTAAATTCATTTCCCGAAGATGATTTAGTGCAAAAGTATATTCACTTTAGAATAATTGAAAAACCGTTCAAATATGCTTTTCAGGGGGAGGATAGGCACAGGTATTATTTCTGGAGTATGACACCATTTTGGTCTACACATTTCTTTAAATATATAATGAACTGTTCTGATGAATCAAAAATAAAGCATAAGCTTTTCGGCGGATTAATTAAAAATTTTTCGGCTGAAGCCATTGAATTTCCGTATACTAATTTTAGAAGTTCAATTACTTCTTTTAAAGGAAAATTAATGATGTTTTTGATATACAATATTTATCCCTACATTCCCAATAGATTTAGAGGTGACTTTAAGACAATCTTTTTTGGTGGGAATCCAATAATTGAGAGTGATAGTGTTTTATTGAAATGTTTATTCGAACAAATGAGTTGTTTCCCTAAAATAACTAAGTATTTAAACTTCGGCAGCATTCAACAACAAAAGAAATTGCGAAAAATCATTTTATTCAATATTCTAACAATATCTTCAGCAATAGAATATTTTTTTGAAAAGAAGAGCACCCTAGCAAAGTATTCAGAAGTAGAATTTTAGAATTACATTTTTAATAAGGTATAATGCTTTCGTTTAAAGTAAATCATTTTATATTCGTTCTTGTTTGTGTTGGCATAATCTCTGTTTCTATTAATTATCTAGCACAATTTATTCTTGCCGTTTTTATCCTATTATTAATTTTTATTTACAAAAATAATTTTGTGTTAAGCGCGGCAATACTGTCTTTTCTTGTGCTCACTAGGAATGAATTCGAAGGACTAAGGGATATTATAACTTTTATATCAACGCTATCATTATTTATCATTTTCTTTCAAAAATATGGATTAAAATTAGATCAATATCCTAAGGTTCCAAGAGAAGTTTATTTCTTTTTAACTCTACTATTTTTCTCCTTATTCATTTCAACTCTCTTATCAACTAATATAAGTTCAAGCCTAAATGCTTTGCTGAGGTTGACGGTGTTTTTCATAATATGTTACATATTATTTAGCTTTATGGAAAATAAGAAATCAGTTCTTTTATTTATCTCAGTACTTCTGGTTACAGAAATGATTATTGGGCTAAGTATTCTCTATGATTTTATGAGAGGAGGTTTCAGCTTTTTTTTGCAGAACGGCATTTTGGCAAGATTTACAGGAATTTATGACAATCCGAATTTCGTGGGCTTAACAACTTTAATAACCACGTGTTTAATTATTGCACTTTACTTTCTTGAACAATTTAATACTTCAAAGAGAAGATTCCTTCTTTTTTTATTACTGCTAAATAATGTAGGTATTTTGTTAATTACAGACTCACGTGCGGCAATAATTACGGTTCTGATAAGTTCTTTCATAATGCTTTATTTATTGAACAAAAAAATGTTACTGAAAGTATTTCTTTCCCTCATAATTATTTCTTTAGTATTGTTGGCTATTCCAGTAATTCAGGATTTTATTTTAATCTTATTACGTCCACGAGAGTTTAGCGCAAGAGAACATTTATGGAACTCCGGTGTTGATATGTTTAGAGATCATTTGATGTCAGGTGTAGGACCAGAACAGTTTCCGAAATTCTTTTATACCTATTTGTCCCACAGTGCACTCATGTTGTTTGAGGAAACCGGAGCATTAACTTTAGGAAAAATACCCTCACCGCATAATTATTTTTTGTTAATGGGAGCCGAAAACGGAGTTCTTGGGTTTCTTAGTTCAATATCAATATTCATTTTATTTTTTTATATATCCGCTAAAACCCTTATGATGTCTAAAAATATAGACAGGGAATATTATATATTTTCAGTGGCAATCATGGCAATTGGAGTAGGGACATTTCTAAGAGCGTTTTTTGAAATCAGTGGTATCATGTACTATGGGTATATTTCTAGAGATCTTCCTTTCTGGATAATTTTCTTGATACTAATATTTATTTATAACAGAGTGAAAAATTATAGTCGGTTAGAATCTCTAAGCACGAATTCGAAATCATGAAAATTTTAATGTTAGCTGATCCTGCCTCAACTCATACGATGAAATGGGTTACTTCACTTTCAAACAGAGGAATTGAAATAGCTTTGTTCGGTATGAGCAGCTGTGATGCCGACCTTTATAAACAATTTGATGTTAAGGTTTACTCACTAAATTTAAACAACAGAATAAAATTTGAAAGTGAGACATCATTATCCAAATTAAGCTATTTAAAGGCTTTAAAAAAAATAAAGTGTCTAATAAATGAGTTCAAGCCTGATATTCTCCATTCCCATTATGCTTCTAGTTATGGATTTTTAGCTGCATTATCTAAATTTAAACCGAGTATAGTTTCAGTATGGGGCTCGGATGTTCTAAGTTTTCCCTATAATTCTTTTATTCATAGAAAAATTTTAAACTACAGTTTGAACAGGTCATCACTAGTTTTGGCAACCAGCGAATTTTTAGCTGATCAAACAAGAAACTTCTCTCAGAGCAATATTCAAGTAACACCATTTGGAGTTGATATTGTTAAGTTCGATTCTATTCAGATTAAAAAGCCATTTAATGATAACGATATAGTGATTGGTACGATTAAATCGTTAGAAAAGACTTATGGAATTGATAAATTGATCGAAGCCTTTAGAATTGTGAAAAGCAGACAAAAAGAATTGCCTTTAAAATTATTTATTGTTGGCAATGGTTCGGAAGAAAATAATCTGAAAAAAATAGCCAATGAAAAAATTGGGCAAAATGACTATATTTTTACCGGATACATTAATCATGATAAGATTCAAGATTATCATAATATGATAGACATCTCAGTATTCCTATCTAACCAGGAAAGTTTTGGTGTATCAATATTGGAAGCGATGGCTTGTTGCAGACCGGTCGTCGTTTCTAATACAGGTGGCTTGCGTGAAATTGTAGACGAAGGGCGAAATGGCTATTTCGTTACGCCGAATGATCCCGAAGACGCAGCCAATGCTATTGAAAAACTTATTCTTAGTCCTGAATTGCGTATTAAATTTGGGCAAAATGGCCGAGAGAAAGTGAAAGCATTTTATAGTTGGAATAATAGTGTTGATCTGATGTTGAGCATTTATAAAAAAACCTTAAAAGCCAATTAAATTTTTTTATGAATTCAATTCTTAATAACAATCCGCTCATCTCTGTCATAATTCCATGCCGTAACGAAGAAAAATACATTGGCGAATGTTTAATATCACTGCTAAACCAAGAAAGTGTTGAAGATAAAATCGAAATATTGGTTGTCGATGGCATGAGCACAGATGACACGAGAAAAATTGTTCAAAATATTTCGACTGACAATCCGCAAGTGATACTTGTCGATAATCCCCATTTTTTTACTCCGCATGCATTAAATATTGGCATTATGAACGCTAAAGGAAAATTTATCGCAATCCTCGGAGCCCACGCTGAATATTCTTCAGATTACCTTGCAACATGTATAGAATTGGCGAATCAACACCCGGAAGTATCATGTGTTGGAGGGCCAATTATTAGTAAAGGAAGAAATCCTTTTGCAAAAGCTGCTGCAATTGCTATGTCAAGTAATATTGGTGTTGGAAATGCGAAGCACAGGTTTCCTGACTACGAAGGATATGCCGAGATGGCTTGTTTTCCTGTTTTTAGAAGGGATGTTTTTGATAAATATGGTTTGTATGATGAATCTTTAATCCGTAATCAGGATGATGAATTCTGTTTTCGAATCACAAAAAGCGGAGGCAAAGTTTTCATTTCGCCTAAAGCTAAAAGCAGCTATTTCGTTCGAGAATCTCCATTAAAGTTATTTAAGCAATATTATAATTATGGTTTTTGGAGGGTAGCTGTACTAATTAAACACAAAATTCCTATTTCATACCGACAACAGATTCCAATATTATTTTATTCAACCGTTTTTATTTTGGTTATTCTCGGTCTCGTTTTGAATAATTTTATTCTAGGTACATTACTTCCTGCTCTCTACCTAATGATTATTATTGTGTTTAGTATTCCGAAATTTCTTAATAGTCAATTCAACACTGCTATTTGGTTTCCGGTAGCAGTTATAGTTTTGCATCTTTCCTATGCCGCTGGATTTTTTATAGGTATAATTAAATTCATAATCATAGATAAACTATTTAATTATTGAAACAACGTGTCAGAATCTGAAGAAATAATTCGCCGCTACGAACGCAGAAAGCTAATACCGGAAGATAGGTATAGTCCATTAAACGCTTCCACGTATATGAGTGAACAAGAAAAAGAGCGTGCTTTAATTAAGTTAATTAAATGTGAAAAATTAGAACCATTGGGTAATAAGCGATTATTGGAAATTGGATGCGGAACAGGAATTAACCTCCTCCAACTGATTCGACTTGGATTCCAATCATCAAATCTTTTTGCTAATGATATTCTTGCAGAACGATTGACGGAAGCGAGGAAAAGGCTGCCAAATCAAGTATCTTTTTTTGAGGGTGATATCCTAAATCAAAACTTTGAAGATGAGAGTTTCGATATTGTTCTTCAATCGATGGTGTTTTCGTCAATACTTGATACTGAGTTTAGAAAAAAGCTCGCACAAAAAATGTGGCACTGGACGAGACCGGGCGGTGGTATTTTATGGTACGACTTTATTTATAATAATCCACGAAATAAAGATGTAAAGGGAGTTTCGCTGAGCGAAATCAGGGAACTCTTTCCTCTGCAAAATATAAATATTTACAGGCTGACTCTTGCACCTCCAATTAGTCGTTTTCTAACAAAAGTTCATCCGTTTCTTTATTCTGTTTTTAATTCACTTTATTTTTTACGAACTCATGTATTATGCTTTATTAAAAAATCAAACTGATGAACGAGAAGTATTATGAATATTTTATAATTTTTGTCAGCATTTGCACCGAAACCTAACTGTAACATAGATTCATTTTTGAATTCAGTTTAAGAGTAGTTATTTTATTGTATAAAATATTTTTGTTTATTGTGTGATATAAAACAGCATCTGTTAAATCAAACTATAAAAGAACATACTTTTCAAAATATAATTTTATACAATTAGTCAACATTAACTATGGGTAAGAAGGGTAGTTTCATAAAGAGATTCACAGATATATTAATTTCTATATTAACAATTGTTATAACTTCGCCGGTTTTAATCCTTGCCGCAATTGCTATTAAATTAGAATCCAGAGGCCCTGTATTATTTAAGCATGAACGTACCGGCTATAATGGTCAAAAATTCCTAATGTATAAATTCAGAGGGATGGTGAAGAATGCTTTAGAACTTGGGCCAGAATTGACGCAAGTTAACGATCCAAGAATCACAAAGGTTGGTAAAATCCTTCGAAGAACCAGCATTGATGAAATCCCTCAGGTTATTAATGTGCTCAAAGGTGAGATGAGTATTGTTGGACCTCGCCCTGAAATTACTTCAATTACATCTAAATATACTGAAGAACAGAGAAAGATTTTTGAATTCGTTCCAGGTATTACCGGATATTCACAAATAAATGGCAGGCAGCGATTAACTCCAGAGCAGCGCGTAAAAATGGAGGTTGATTACTATACTAAGGCCAATGTTTTTACTGATTTTATAGTACTTCTTAAAACATTTGAGGCGATTGCTACCAATCACGGAAATGTTTAATCCCCCAAAATGAAGTTTTTCCGGTTAATAATATTTATCACTTTTTTAACCCTAAATACATATCATCTTTTCTCACAAGTCGAAAACGTTCCCTCCTCGCATGAAGTTTATAGCTTTCTGGATAGAATGTATGTTAAAGGAATATTGGATAATTATGATGACGTAGTATTGCCATTATCGAGGAAACAAGTTAGATCTGCTTTGATGAAGGTGTCCCAAAACAGACAACTTCTAAGCACAGTTGAACAAGAAAAAATGGATAGAATATTCATGCAATTGGGTTTTATAGATTCAAATCAAGTTGTCCATTTTTTTGATTCCTTTCCTGATGAGTTTCTGCAAAACATAGCTAAAGAAAATGAAAAACATTTATATTCATATAGCGACTCAATTGTAAAATTTTTTGTTGATCCTTTGTTTGAGTACAAGTTCATTTATTCTGATAAAAACAAAAGAAGCAGTTCACTTTTTAATTTTGGTGGGCGTATAAGAGGATCCTATGACGATTGGTTCGGATATTATATTGAAGCTTCGAATGGTTCAATTAATGGTGATCATGCAACAGCCTTTCTTGATAGAAGAGTTGAACAATCATTTACTTTCAACAATACTAAAATAAATTTTTTTGATAACACTCAAGGTTATTTAAGGCTCGAAAAGGGCCCCTTAAATTTTCAGCTGGGAAGAGAAAGAATTTTGTGGGGAAATGGACGAATAAATAAGTTAATCCTCTCGAATAATGCTCAGGCATTTGACTTTATTAAATTCAATTTTGCATATAAAAGTTTGAGATATGATTTTCTTCATGGATGGTTAGTGATGAAACCAGAGTTAAAGCTGCTTTACAACGATATTAGTAAAGAGAAGAGATCAAAATATATTGCTATATCAAGGTTAGGATTTAGTCCCAACAACGATATTTCCTTAGGCGTTTCTCAGATGATAATTTATTCTAACAGACCATTTGAGGTAGCGTATTTAAATCCATTCTTATTCTGGGAATCAGCTCAGCGCTCATTAAACGATTTGGATAATTCTTTTTTAACTTTTGATGGAAGGTTTAGGTTAGTTAAAGGATTAGAAATTAATGCCACAGCAGTGTTTGATGATATTAATTTCAGCCCGCTCTTTAAAGGTGACTGGGCACTTCATAATAATAGATTCGCATGGCAAAGTGGAATATCATTGGTCTCTCCATTGATCTTTGAAAACATGACACTAAATTTTGAATACATGCAATTAAGACCCTACGTTTTCTCTCATGATGGTTATGGTGAATCACTCACTTATACCAATAATACTTACTTATTAGGTCCTGAACTAAATCCCAACTCGGTTCTTTTTTCGCTTAGTCTTGACTATGATATTAGAGAAAAAATTAATCTCAAACTATTTTATGATCACATGAAACATGGAAATAATGAATATGATGTATCTGGAAATCTAATTAAAAACTTTGGAGGAAGTGTTTTTGAATATTATAGACTGAATGATCCGAACTTTGCCTATCTTCTTGATGGCATAAGTGAGACTGAGAACCGTTTTCGTCTTTGCTTAAATTGGCAAATTTTTAATGGAATATTTTTTCTATTTAACTACGAGCATCGCCATAATTCATATAATTCTCAAAAAAGTTACAATGCTTTTTCAACTGCTTTGAATTTATCCTTAGATTAATCAAAATAACTCAAGCTTATCAATTACTTATCAAAAATCTCTGAATTTATTGACTTTTTTTTACCCTTGTTCTAAAAACTTTAAAAATCTAAGTTTTGCGTAAAATAATCGAAATTTAATGAAACATAAGCTATTTCTGATTTTAGTAATCACTTTATTTCCTGCATTAATTCAATCTCAAAGTTATACAATTATAGAATCCACCTCTTCATATGTAAAGGTGAGTTTTAATTTCTCGAATAAGTATGATCTGCTCGATACAGTCATAAATGGTAAGAAAGTTACATTTATTTCCGGTGAAGATTACAGTATCAGGAAATCCGGTGAACCATGGCTGCCAACTGTTCATTTAAATGTTGGAATACCATTTAATTCAAAACCATCAATAAAAATTTTAAGCGCTGAGCAAGAAAATTATTCGCAGCATTTTGTAATTTCTTATCCTGATTCATTGAACCAAAATATAAATTCGTTAAAGTATGATGAAAATATTTATGGGCAAAATTCATTTTATCCTGAAGTACCGGCGGAAGTAACATCTGAATTTACGATGAGATTTGCCCACGCTGCAAGTTTTAGTGTTTATCCATATCAATTTAATCCTGTTTCGCGCGACATTATTTTTAATAAAAAAATGGTTGTCCAAATCGATTTTAATACTTCAGCTGCAATTGGTGTTACCTTAGAAAATATAGATGATGAATTAACTAATGATTTTGTTGAATCTTCAATTATTAATTCTAAGGAGGCAAAAAAGTTTACAGGCAAGATAAGAGATTTTTTAGGTAAGGCGTTAGCAGACAGCATATGGTATAAACCTCAAAAGAATTACTTTAAAATTTTTCTCAAGGAAAAAGGTCTTTATAAAATTACTTATGATCAACTTGTATTAGCGGGTGTGCCTGAAAATGATGGTATGGGTGAAGCAAAACTTGAAATTATAAATAACGGGCATAATATTCCCATAGACATTGTTGATGAAAATAACGATGGGGTATTCAATTCTGGAGATTACTTTAAATTTGTTGGCGATGTTCCTAAACCTACGACACCTTACACTTATAAGAATATATACAATAATGAAAACGTGTATTGGTTTTCTTATCAAGCAGATACGGTTTATAATTATAAATACATAGATGGATTCCCGACTAATTTTGATAATACCGTAAAATATTCAAAAAAAACCTTTCATTATGAACAAGATTTACTTTACGAGAGATTAGGTTACGCTCCAAATGATAAGAGAGATTATTGGTTGTGGGGTACTGCAGAAGCGCGAAGCGGGCAAGTATATGATATTTTTACTTATTATATGACTGATGACATTGCATATTTTTTTAATGAGAATAAGCCTGAAGTTACGGTTAGAGTAAATATGCAAGGTATTACCAATATATTTTGTCCCAACGGTAATGGGCATAGTGCCTTTGTGAAATTTAATACAAATCCGGTGGGGGAGATTAAGTGGAATGGACAAAATTCCATCACGCTGGAGAGCAGTTTCACTGTTAACACTACCGGAGCACCGGGGATTCCGTTATTTGTAAATCAAAATAAATTTGAAGTTGGACTCGATGGAAAAGTTTGTTCAATTTCTGGTGATGATATTGTCCGGATAAATTGGTTTGAATTAGATTTCTGGCGATGGAATCTTGTGAAAGGCAATCGATTTATCTTTCAATCACTGAGCGATAGAATTGGTAAAAACACATTCTATATATACGGATGGTTTAGTGATAATATGAAAATTTATATCCCCTCACGCGGCGAGCTCATCCCTAATCCGCGAATAGCCAACGATGCGGATTTTTCAGTCCATTTTGCTGATTCAATAGGCGAAAGTACCGAATATTTCTGCTATGCTGATGAGGCATTTTTAACTCCTGATTCTATTGTGAATGATCAATCATCTGATATTCGTAATCTAGCTAACAGTGCCGACTATATAATTATAACACATCCAAATTTTATGAATGTCGCCGAACGGTTGGCTGAGTACAGATCTAACAATTTACCGGGATTTGAATCCCCGCGTGTGAAAATTGTTAATGTTCTAGATATCTATGATGAATTTTCATTTGGGATGTTGGACCCACTTGCCCTTAATTATTTTGTGAAATATGCATTTGAAAATTGGCAAACACCTGCCCCAACGTTTGTTGCCTTGATTGGTGATATGAGTTACGATTACAGACCAGTTTATGCAACCAATCGGCCGAATTTTGTACCTTCAATTCCTTATCAAACGCTAGAATTTGGTCAAGCGCCAAGTGACAATGAAATAGTATGTGTATCGGGAAATGATATAGTTCCGGATTTAGCAATCGGAAGAATATCATGTGAAACCGTAGAAGAAGGAAACATTTTGGTTGATAAGATTATTAATTATCCTGCAGATAATTCAAAAGCTTGGAAGGAAAATGTTTTACTAATCGCTTCCGGGCTTAATTCGCTAGATGAGTCTCAGCTCGGATTTAATGATGAAAGTCTGTATCTCGATAATGAATACGTTTCCCCAAATGGATTTACTTCCTCAAAAGTTTTTCGTTATCCGAATAAACCGAGTCATTTTCCATTTCAAGGTGAAGGTCCCAAGATCCGTGCGGAATTTAATAGAGGAGCAGTTTTAGCTAATTATTATGGTCATGGAGGCGGCGGGCAATGGGACTTGGTCTTCACCAATGATGATATTTATCAGTTAGAGAATGGTGATAGACTTCCGATGATAATAAGTGTAACCTGTTATACAGCTCATTTCGATAATCAAGATATTTTCGGCGAAAAGTTTAACAAAGTTCCGGGAAAAGGAAGCGTAGGTTTTTTTGGAAGTTCAGGGTTAACTTGGTGGCAAGCAGGAGTATATATCAACAAAGAAATGTTCAAAGAAATTTTTAATAGGCGAAACTATGTTTTTGGTTTATCCGTTTTGAAAGCTAAGCAAGCGGTCCCGGCTGCCAGCTGGGTTGGTACGCAGATTTCACTGCTTACACTTTTAGGCGATCCTGCTCTCGAATTAGCTTTCCCAAAGTATCCTGACTTTGAAATCAAATCCGTGGATATTTCCATTAATCCAGAAAATCCATTAAAAGATGATACGGTTAAAATATATCTTCACTACAGAAATCTGGGGGTTACCTTTCCAGGTGATTCAGTTACCATTCAAGTTTTTGAGAATGTAATCTCACCAGAAAGTTTAATAGGTGAAGTTAAGCGAAGCAGTTTTGGTCAGACTGATTCCGTTGAATTGAATTGGATACCTAAAAATGCTGGTTTGAGGGCTCTGATAGCACGAGTAAATGAAGCAGATACACTATGGGAAGTTGACCATTCAGATAATACTGCTTCGGCCGATTTTGCCATATTCAGTTTTGGTAAACCCAATATTGTTAGGCCTATAAATGGGCATTTTCAAAATTCTCCTGAAGTCGATTTTATCTTTACAGACATAGGTACTTTCTTTAATCGGAATTTCTCATATATAATTGAAATCGACACAATAAATAGTCTGAACTCAGATTTTAAAATTACTTCACCTGTTCTTCAAGAGGTAGATGGAATTTTACAATGGAAATCACCCATTTTGGCTCAAGGGGAATATTTTTGGCGTGCAACGATTTACGATGCTACTGATACCAATTCTACATTCATCAATACTTTTTCAATTAATAATATTGATGGAATTGGTTATTCATCCAAGAATAACCAGCTCAAATATTTTCAAACACAAAATATGTTCTTTTCGGAATCTTCAAAAAGTTTAGTGTTAAATACCGATACATTACCACCTTATCCAAGTAACAAGAGATTTCTGGATTCAGCCAATATAACGCTGCCCAATGATATTGGCGGTATAACAACGTTCACTAGTGATGGGTCATATTTTTATTTTGGGCATTTACCTTTTTATGCGCAAGGCAATTTAAGTAAGGTGTATAAAATTGGAACAGGTTTAAATGGGACGACACGAGGTTTAAACTACGGTTCAATTCCAAACGTATTACTGAAAATTAAAAGCCAAATGTTTTATTACAATGATGATTTTATTTATGTGGCGACTGGTGATGACAGCACATTATTGAAATTAAATCCGCTTAGCGGTGATACGAGCAGAATCTATTTGCCAGATAGATTAATCCCAACTCAAGACGGGCTTCTTAAGGATGGCGGGTATTATGTAGCATCCGATGGAAAATTAGTATACAATTTATCTGCTGGTTATGGAGATCGCAGAAATCAATATACTATGCGAATTTTTGATCCACAGCAAGGCTGGCAGAAAGTTGGTAATGATATTTACTTTGATGGTTCAGCGTTCATCGGCTTCACTAGTTTTTTTGTTGCACAAGGATATCTAATTGTGTACGAGAGTTATGCAAACGGTTATATGAGAAGATATCGATTATCTGATGGCTTTTTTGAAGAACAATGGCTTTCATCTGATCCTTTTAAGGGTTATTATGCTTTAAATTACGATTGGGTTAACAATCTCGTTTATGCATCTACTTTTAGACCTGGAGCTGTATACAAACCTGGTTTTCATAAATTTGTTGGTTCCTATCAAGATGCTTACGGAATTGCAGCATCGGGAGAAATTGGACCTTCTATTAAATGGAAAAATGCTTCCTACGAAATTGACGCAACGGGTTCCACAGGAAATTATAAAGTATATTTGTTTGGAAAGAACAAAATCACAAGCATTTGGGATACTTTAGCGTATAACTTACCAGCTAATTTTTCTTTGGAAAACATAAACGCGGCAACTTATGATTACTTAAATTTTAATTTCGAGTTCGTTGATTCCTCATACAATCCTAGTGCACCTTCTAAGTTAAAATCCTTGACGGTAAATTTTGATTCAAATCCTGAAATTGTGATTTCTTCTAAGGACTTAACATTTTCGGAGGATACTTTATTACAGGGATTTCCGATTGAAATGAACCTGAAAATTAAAAACGTTGGTTATTCAGCCGCAGAAAATCTGAATATTAAATTCTTTTTAAATGATGCTGATTCTGCATTTTTTAGTGATTACATTAATCTTGCATCCGATTCTTCCAAGGTGATTAGTCATACAGTTCCCACTTCAAGTTTAATATTCGATAATAAGTTTAAAGTTGTAACAACGGCATCGGAACCAGAATTCTATACATTCAACAATATTACTGAAAATTCATTTTTTGTATCTCGAGATTCAATCAAACCTTTTTTCTCAATAACAGTTGATGGTAAGGAGATTGTGAATGGCGATATTGTATCAGCCAAGCCAGAAATATTGATTACATTAGCAGATAATAGTCCTTTAGCTCTCGATACTTCATTATTTACAATAATTTATAATAATATACCGTTGTCTTTCAGTAGAACTGATGTCGAATATTCTTATTCAGCATATCCAAATTCGGAAGCAAAAATTAGGTGGACACCTAGTCTTCCGGACGGCAGACACTCGCTTGAAGTATTGGCAAAGGACGCTTCAGGAAATTTCTTCGATACAACTTCATCAAGAACCATATTCTACGTGTATAATCAGCCGAATTTGCTAAATGTGTATAATTATCCAAATCCGTTTAAAAACGATACATATTTTACCTTTGAACTTAGAGGGACTATTGTTCCAGAAGAGTTTCTGGTCAAAATTTACACAGTTGCAGGTCGTTTAATTAGAGAGATTTCCGTGACTCCTTCAAGCATGAATATTGGTTTTAATCGAATTTATTGGGATGGCAGAGATGAAGATGGTGATGAAATTAGTAATGGTCTTTATTTTTACAAAATTATAAGCCGATTAAACAACGAAACTAAAGTAATAACTGAAAAATTGGCAAAAGTTAAATAAGTTTGTTGATTTTGGCATTTATTTCATCTCAATTATTTCAGCATCTCAAGTGATGAGGCATTATATTTGCTTCACAAATCTATTTTCAATTATTTACAAGGATTATTATGTGTGGAATCGTCGGATACATTGGCGAACAAAATTGCATTCCCATACTTATTGATGGATTAAAAAGGCTTGAATACCGCGGGTATGATTCTGCCGGGATAGGATTTTTTTCAGGTGGATCCGTAAAAGTTCTAAAAAGCAAAGGTAAGGTGTCTTTACTAGAAGATAAGGTAAATTCGCTTGTTTATAATTCTAATTTGGGAATTGGACATACTCGCTGGGCAACACATGGCGTTCCAAATGAAGTAAATGCTCATCCTCATTTTAACAGTAAAAATAATATTTTAATTATACATAACGGTATAATTGAAAATTATCAAACCTTGAAAACTAGTTTGAAAAACATGGGTTATAGTTTTGTTAGCGATACAGACTCAGAAGTACTTGCTCATCTAATTGATAGTTTCATTCAGAAAGGATATCCACTACTTAAAGCTGTAAGGTTAACTTTAAGTGAGGTGGAAGGAACATATGGATTAGCTGTAATTTATGAAAATGAACCAGATAAAATTATTGCAGCCCGAAAAGGTTCACCACTAGTGCTTGGTATTGGTGAGGGTGAGAATTTCATTGCATCGGATGTTTCTGCAATTTTAGCACACACAAAGCAGGTTGTTTATTTAGAAGATGGTGAAATTGTAGAAGTATACAAGGACAAATTCGTCACTAAAACAATTCATGATGAAGAAATACAAAAAGAAATTCACGAGATAAGCTTATCGCTGGATGAAATTGATAAAGGCGGTTATACGCACTTTATGCTAAAGGAAATAATGGAGCAGCCTGAGTCAGTTAGAAATTCTATGCGAGGGAGATTACTGCTAGATGATGGAAATGCAAAACTAGGGGGATTGGACAATGTTCTCGAGAGACTTTCACGTTGCAAGCGAATAATAATCTCCGCGTGCGGAACCTCTTGGCATGCCGGCCTGGTCGGTGAATACATGTTTGAGCAATATGCTCACATTCCTACAGAAGTTGAATACGCCTCAGAATTTAGGTACAGAAGTCCAATCATCTACCCTGACGACGCAATATTTTTTATCTCACAAAGTGGCGAGACAGCAGACACTCTCGCAGCCATGAAAGAAGCAAAAAGTAAAGGAGCGTTAGCCCTTGGAATTTGCAACGTTGTAGGTAGTTCTATTGCTAGAGAAAGTTTAGGCGGGGTTTATATACATGCAGGACCCGAAATTGGGGTCGCATCAACTAAAGCATTTACTTCACAATTAGTAGTATTGGCTTTGATAACTCTTTTATTAGCAAGAAAAAGAGGAATGAAATTAGAAGAGGGTCAAAGTATTGTAGAACACTTGAATAAAATTCCAGAGCAAATTGCTCAAATTCTTAGATTAAACAATCAAATTGAATTCATTGCATCTGAATTTCAAGATGCAAAAAATTTTCTATATTTGGGACGTGGATTTAATTTTCCTGTAGCTCTTGAGGGTGCTTTAAAGCTAAAGGAAATTTCATACATTCATGCTGAAGGTTATCCTGCGGCTGAAATGAAACATGGACCAATTGCATTGATAGATGAAAACATGCCTGCTGTGTTTATTGCTCCTAAGGATTCCACTTACGATAAAATTATAAGTAATATTCAGGAAGTTAAAGCGCGAAAAGGGAGAATTATAGCTATTGCCAGCGAATGTGATAATCAAATTGACAACCTAGTTGATTATACAATTAAAATTCCGGATACAACAAGTATGCTTATGCCTCTGTTAACAGTAATTCCGCTTCAGCTTTTAGCTTATCATATTGCAGTAAAAAAAGGCTTAAACGTAGATCAACCACGCAATCTTGCAAAAAGCGTAACAGTAGAATAATAATGAAGGAAAATTTATGGCTCAAAAAAACGTTCTTATTATGGGAGCCGCTGGAAGGGATTTCCATAATTTTAATACCTACTTCAGGGATAACAAAGACTATAATGTAGTTGCTTTCACTGCTACTCAAATACCAAACATTCAAGGGAGATTGTACCCTCATGAACTTGCAGGTTCATTGTACCCCCAAGGCATAAAAATTTATGATGAATCAGAAATCGTTGACTTGATAAAAAAATTTAAAGTTGATGAAGTAGTATTTTCATATTCCGATGTACCTTTTAACTATGTGATGACAAAGGGAAGTATTGTAAATGCAGCCGGTGCTTCGTTTAGTATGCTTGGCACTAATGGAACTATGGTTAAAAGTACCAAACCGGTTGTAGCTGTAATTGCTGTTAGAACCGGGGCAGGGAAGTCTCAAACATCTAGAAAAGTTGTTCAGATTCTTAGAGAACATGGGAAAAAAGTAGTTTCAGTTCGCCATCCAATGCCCTATGGAGATCTGGTGAAGCAAAAAGTTCAGCGGTTCGGTACTCTTGAAGATCTAAAAAAACATAATTGCACAATTGAAGAAATTGAGGAGTATGAACCACATATTGCTATGGGGAGTGTGATTTATTCGGGTGTTGATTATGAAGCTATTCTTAGGGAAGCCGAGAAAGAAGCTGACATAATTATTTGGGATGGTGGAAACAATGATATTCCCTTTTATAAAGCAAATTTAATTTTTACCGTTGTAGATCCTCACAGACCAGGACATGAACTCACATACTATCCTGGTAATACCTCTTTACGTCTTGCTGATGTTGTGATCATTAATAAAGTTGTATCAGCGCAACCTGAAAATATCCGAATTGTGCGAAAGAATATTGCGGAAGTAAATCCTAAAGCTCAAATTATTGAGGCCGCTTCTCCAATTTTTGTGGATAATCCTGAATTAATAAAGGGAAAGAGAGTGCTTGTTGTAGAAGATGGTCCGACACTTACACACGGTGAAATGGAATATGGGGCAGGTATGGTTGCAGCATGGAATTTTGGTGCGAAGGAGATCATTGATCCCAGACCGTTTACTGTTAATACAATTTCAGAGACATTTAAGAAGTATCCGAAAATCGGGAAGCTCCTTCCTGCGATGGGATATGGAGATGCACAGATAAAAGATTTAGAGGAAACAATTAATAAAACTGATTGTGATGCTGTCATTATTGGAACACCGATTGACCTCGGGAGGATTTTGAAGATTAACAAACCAAGCACGAGGGTTCGATATGAGCTCCAAGAAATTGGAAGTTTAACGATCGAGAAAATCCTCTCAGATCGTAAATTGATTTAGTTGTCATCCTCTTTCAATTTTTTTGAGATTACTTTAATAATTCATATTTTTACGCACATTTTTTGGGGCAGATAGCTCAGTCGGTAGAGCAATGGACTGAAAATCCATGTGTCGGGGGTTCAATTCCCTCTCTGCCCACAACAGCATTGCGAATTCATAGCGGATTCGCAATTTTTGTTTTGAAGTTGCAGTCTTAAAAACTTGACTGGTTACCATCTGGTTACTCCTAAAAATGAAATTGAGTAACCAAAAAAGTAACCACCTATTTAATTACTTTTCAAAGGTTCAAAGAGCTTAAAATGAAAAAAGCCCAAGTGGAACAAATATTTTTCAAAACTACTTGTGCTTTAGATTATCAAAAGAATCAAACCTCTTATGATATCAGTAATAAAATTGTAATGATAACAATTGATATGAAGTGGGATTAAATTTTCTTACTCGCTTGTGGTTTCACTATAATTTTATCACTTAACCACTTTAGTGCAACAACTCCAAAGCATTTCTAAAGTTTTCAGGCCGTAGATGTGAGTAAATTTGAGTAACTCTAATATCTGGATACTCAAATAATATGTTTACTTGACAAATAGATACACCCTCTTTTTTTACGCTCATCATCATTATTCTCATTTTTCGACAAATCCGTCGGTAATTATTTCAGTCTCAGAACGTTAAAAATTTAATCAGAATAAATAATTCATTGGCATAGTTAATGTTTAATTCTTTTATTATGATGATAAATGATTATTTAGAGAGGATGAATATGTATTGGGTTGAAGAACCAAGTAAAGCAGCTGTTTCTGAATTGTCAAACAGTCAAATCCTAGAAAACCTTGCTTACGCAGGAAGAAGATTTGAATATTTGTACTGTAGGGAGTTACGTAAGCTGGAACAAGTACAAGCTAAGGCAATTATTAGAAATCTCGAAGAATTCAAATCGGCCCAAACAAAGTACTTTCAAATAAAAGGTATGCATCCGAAAATATGGTTTGAAAATTGGGATGTTTATAAGGAAATCATTCGTGAGGCTGATAAAAGAAAATTGGCGTTAACTGAATATGAAATGAATGATTCTGAAAAAACACTCTGTTTTGGATAAATAATCTAATCCAGAATTATTACAGAATCCGCTGCATTCACCTAACAGAAAAATAACAACAACTAGCGATATTTATCGGTAGTAATCTCTTTCCCAACTACTTCAGTTATATTTCTTAATCTTGGAAGACCTGGCAAATACACACCCACTACGTTAACGCGATACTTTAATCCGCGTTCAAGCTTAGCGTAGATTATATCTGCGTTCGTTTTCCTATGATAAAATCTATTGGAATTTTCAAATACCTCATCCGGTGTAAATATAAGGTATTTACCTTCTTCAGTTCCAAATTTTTCTTTGTTTATCACAGTTATAACTATCTCTTTTTCTGTTAAAAGTTTTTCAAAAAAAAGATAACTGAAACCAATGATGAATAGCGAAATGAGTACTGCAGCAAACACTGCTAATCTGAACATAGGATTTTCCACCACCATAACTACCTCCCTTTATACATCTTTCCATTCTATTAATTATTCAACCGCTTCGTACCGCGTAAACATCAAAAAATCGAATCACAAAATGAGATAATATCAAATCCTAAAACAAGAAACAAAAAACCGATACTTTTTTACTAGAAAAAAAGTAATTATTTCTAATACTGGCTGTTTAAATTTTCTAAATCCTTCAGTATTAAGAACTTGTATCTAATTAAGCACAACTCAACTACTAATAGGCCAAAATCTATACCAATTTTCGTTATAGATTTGCTTGAAGGAATATTAACTTTATACTAAATTGAGAATATAAAGCAAATCAATTATTACCTAATTAAATGGTGGGAAAGAAATGGATGCCGAAATAATTCTGTCAACAAATTTTTCTAAATTAGAACTATTCAAGCGTGGAAAAGTTCGTGATGTTTATAGTGTTGGAAAATATTATTTAATTGTTTCAACAGATCGTTTATCTGCTTTCGACGTGATTATGGCACAGGGTATACCTTATAAAGGAAAAGTACTAACCAAAATTTCAGAGTTTTGGTTTAATTATATGAAAGATATAATCCCGAATCATTTGATATCCACAAATGTGGATGATTTTCCATCCGAATGCCAAGAATATAAAGCTCAATTAAGCGGTAGATCTATGCTTGTGAAAAAAGCAGAAGTAATCCCGATTGAATGTATTGTCCGTGGATATATCTCAGGTTCTGGTTGGAATGATTATAAACAAACAAAAGAAATTTCCGGTATAAAATTACACGATGGGCTGGTTGAATCAGAAAAGTTTGATGAACCAATTTTCACGCCTTCAACAAAGGCGGAAATAGGATTGCATGATGAAAATATTTCATTGGAGCAAGCTGAAAATATCATTGGAAAGGACACTATATTAAAACTTAAAAATATTTCTCTAAATATTTATAAAGCAGCGTCCGATTTTGCATTATCAAAAGGTATAATAATGGCTGATACAAAGATGGAGTTTGGATTTCATGACAAAGAATTAATTATAGTTGATGAGCTTTTAACACCCGATTCATCAAGGTTTTGGCCAGCCGAACTGTATGAAAAAGGTAGAAGTCAAGAAAGCTATGATAAACAAATAGTACGCGATTACCTCTTGTCAATCAAGTTTAATAAACAACCACCGCCTCCAATTTTACCGGATGAAGTGATTCAAAAAACGAGTGAAAAATATTTAGAAGTTCTGGAAAAGCTAACAGGGGAAACATTTATTTAGATGCATCTTCTTCAAGTCAGATTAGTCGATCAGAATAAAATACTGCTCAAATGGGATGATAATACTGAATCCTCTATTACCTTGAATAAGCTCCGCAAATATTGTCCTTGTGCAACCTGCATTGCTGAACGGGAGGGACAAAGTAAATCATTCATTCCTATTTTTCATTCTGGGCAAACAAAAGTTTTCAAGATCAATACAATTGGAAATTACGCAATTGGTATTTCATGGGAAGATGGCCACAATACAGGAATTTATGAATTCCCATTTTTAAAAAACCTTTCTGAAAATTGATAAGTTAAAATAATAATGGTACTGCCAAATCAACTCACAGTCCTAAGAATAATATTAACTCCTGTTTTTTTTATTTTACTTCTTTCGGAGGATGTCTTATTAAAACAGATTGCCCTAGGTATATTTTTAATAGCTGCTATAACAGATTGGTATGATGGATGGCTTGCAAGAAAATTTAATTACATTACTAATTGGGGAAGAGTTTGGGATCCTCTTGCTGACAAAATTCTCACTTCGTCAGCTTTTATTGCCTTAGTTATTCTGGGACAAGTTGAACTTTGGATGGTCATGATCATTCTTTTACGTGACATTATAATCACTGGATTAAGGATTTATTCAGATTACAGAAATATAGCTTTCCCAACCTCGGTTTACGCTAAATGGAAAACATTTATTCAGATGGTTTTCTTATATTATTTATTATTTGTTTATGTTGGATCATTAACTAAGGAAATTTATGACGAACACGAAAAATTATTTGCGATTCTCCTTAATGAAAAATTGGTTTATTTTACAATGCTTTTCATTACTTTGCTTACATTGCATTCGGGCTTAACTTATTTGATTCATAACCGAATATTAATTAAGAAACTTTTTTCAAATGAACATTAATCCCATCGAAAAATTTGTTGGTTCAGGATTTTACACCGGATACATTCCCTTGGCCTCAGGTACTTTCGGTAGTATTGCTGCTTTGCTGATATATTTCATTCCGAATTTCGAAAAGCTTTACGTTATTCTTCCTTCTATTCTGATCCTTAGTTTGTGGGGAATCCGGCTGGGAACGAAATTCGAAAGTCTATATGGCAAAGATCCTGCAGAATGCACGGTTGATGAAGTTGTAGGCATGTGGATTACATTACTATTTCTCCCAAAAGATTTTTTCGTTGCCTTAACCGCTTTTGTTGTCTGGAGAACTTTGGATATCATTAAACCATTTCCGGCTAGAAAATCAGAATCGCTGCAAGGCGGTTTGGGAATTATGATGGATGACATTATCTCGGCCATATATTCATTAGCCATTGTTCATCTAATTTTAGTAATTTTTGGTAAGCATTTAATAAATTAAAGAAATAATATGATTGCACACATAATCACCATTGGTGATGAAATATTAATTGGTCAGACTTTGAATACAAATGCTGCACATATTGGCGATCAGCTTACCAATATTCAAATTACCATTAGTAAAACGTCCGTTGTTGCAGATGATCATGATGACATAATGAAAGAATTTAAAAATTGCTGGGCTAAAAACGATCTCCTCATTGTCACAGGCGGATTAGGCCCAACTCACGATGACATCACCCGAAAATGTATTGTTGACTTCTTTAAAACTGAGTTGGTTCAGAATAATGATGTTCTGGAAGATATCAGACAGCTTTTCCAAAAACGTGGAAGAGAAGTTAGAAAGGTGAATGAAAATCAAGCTTTAGTGCCTAAGATTGCAAAAGTAATTAGAAATGAATTTGGCACTGCCCCCGGAATCTGGATAGAAAAAGAAAATAAAATATTTGTTGCAATGCCCGGAGTTCCGTATGAAATGCATGCAATGATGGAATCGTTTGTCCTTCCGCACCTACTTGAGAAATTAAAGGACATTGAAACAGTTGAAAAACGTGTAACATTAGAATCGACCGGAATTCCGGAGTCATTTCTTTTTGAAAAACTAGGGGACATTTCGGAGTTGTTGGATGGGGCTAAGCTGGCTTTTCTACCTAGTTCAATAGGTGTTCGCATGAGGATTACTGTGATTGAAAAGACTGAAGAAGAAGCAGCTAATAAGTTGAGTGAAATCGAACAGAAGATCAGAAGCAAAGCAGGAAGATACATATTTGGTCGGAATGGGGAAAAACTTGAAGAAGTTGTTGGAAGAATTTTACATGAAAGAGGTTTGAAAATTGCCATTGCAGAATCCTGTACAGGCGGATACGTTTCAAATTTAATTACAAATGTAAGCGGAAGCAGTAATTATTTTGAACGAGGCGTTGTTGCGTATAGTAATGCTTCAAAAGTTGAAATACTTAAGGTTGATGAAGATTCGATTAACGAATATGGAACAGTTAGTTTGGAAGTTGCCAGGCAAATGGCTGAAGCAATAAAATCAATCAGCGGAACCGACATTGGTTTATCAGTTACTGGAATAATGGGTCCCACCGGCGCCACTGATGCAAAACCTGTTGGCCTAGTTTACATCGGTCTTAGTGATGCGGAAGTTTGCACTGCAAAAAAATATACTTTTGGAGATGAAAGAATCTTAAATAAGCAGCGTACAGCTCAAGCGGCTTTAGAAATGATAAGAAGACACCTGCTGGGTATTTCTTTTGATGATTAGACTTTTTGTTGCGTTAATCATTCCAGAAGAAATTAAAAATCAAATAATCCAAATAAGAAAAAACATCTATCCCGATGAAGGAAAATTTAGATGGGAGGATAATTCTAAAATTCATCTTACCTTAAAGTTTATCGGTGATGTTAAACATGAACTTCTTGAACCGATATTGCAAGAACTAGGGTTTTTAAGTAACTGTAATGAAATTATTTGCGAAGTCGAGAAGTTCGGCTTCTTCTTTAGGCCCAAAAATGAACCACGAATTCTGTGGCTTGGGTTAAAATTGGATGACGCAATTTATTCGATAGTTGACGAATTGAATAAAAGATTGTCTAAGTTTGCAATTCCCGTTGAAGAGAGAAAGTTTAAGCCTCATCTTACTTTGTTAAGAATAAAGAATATCGTACCTCAAGATTTCATCAATAAATTTTTAAATGCTGAACTGCCTAAACTAAGTTTTACTGCAAATGAGATTGTCTTAATGCAAAGCAAGTTATCGTCTTTAGGTTCGACTTATAAAGAAATTAAAAAATATAATCTAAAATGATTCGGAGGAAAAATGAGTACTGACAGAGAACAAAAACTTAAAATAATTGACGATGCAATCGCAAGCATCGAAAAAACCTATGGTAAAGGTTCAATCATGAAATTGGGCGACGGAGTTGTTGCGCCGGTGGATTCCATTCCAACAGGTGCTTTATCGCTCGATTATGCTCTTGGAATTGGAGGAATTCCACGTGGCAGAGTTACTGAGATTTACGGACCTGAATCAAGCGGTAAAACTACTTTGTGTCTTCACATAATAGCCGAAGCCCAAAAAACCGGCGGATTGGCGGCATTTATAGATGCTGAACATGCAATGGATGTTAACTATGCCAAACGACTTGGTGTTGATACTGCCAATCTTTTGCTATCGCAGCCGGATTTTGGCGAGCAGGCTTTGGAAATTACGGATACATTAGTGCGAAGTAATGCTCTCGATATAATTGTAATTGATTCTGTCGCTGCTCTTGTTCCGAGATCAGAAATCGAAGGTGAAATGGGCGATGCCACAATGGCTGTACAAGCAAGGTTAATGTCCCAGGCCCTACGAAAATTAACAGGAGCAATTTCCAAATCTAAAACAGCTGTAGTATTTATTAATCAGTTGAGAAGTAAAATTGGGGTAATGTTTGGTAATCCCGAAACTACAACTGGCGGTAATGCGCTTAAATTTTATGCTTCATTAAGATTGGATATTCGCAGAATAGCGGCCATCAAAGAAGGTAACGATGTTATCGGTAATAGAACGAAAGTTAAGATCGTAAAAAGCAAAGTCGCCCCTCCCTTTAAAGAGGTGGAGTTTGATATTCTTTACAATGAAGGAATAAGCAAAACAGGTGATTTAGTTGATCTTGCTACCAACTTTGGATTAGTTAAGAAAAGTGGTGCTTGGTTCACCTATGAAGAGGATAGATTTCAGGGTAGGGAGCAGTTCAGACAAAAACTCATTGAACTGCCGGCTATGTATGAAAAACTTACGAAAGAAATTAAAACTAAGCTGGGAATGCTCAAAGAAGAGCAAGAAAAAGTTGAAGAAAAACCTTCGGCTAAAGAAAAAAAATCCGGCAAATAATTTTGAATGAAAATTGTTAAAGCGAAAAGTAGCGGGAGGAATCGAGTAGAAATACTTTTTGAAGATGATCAAAAAATAACATTAGCCTATGAAGTATTTTTAAGAAACCAACTTAAGGTCAATCAAGAATTTTCAGATGCAAAACTTTCACTTCTTTTAGATGAAGATCAAAAATATCAAGTTAAGCAAAGTGCTCTAAATTTTCTTGGTCGAAGACATCACTCAAGAAATGAAATTCGAACGAAGCTAAGACAGAAAAAATTTGAATCTCAGCTTATTGAACAAACACTTGATGCTTTGGAGCAAAGCAACTATTTGGATGATTCTTTATTTGCAAGAATTTTCTCTGATGAAAAAATAAAACTAAAAAATTGGGGTAAAAATAAAATTAAGTCTGAACTTATTAAGCGAGGAATTACTTCAAAGGTCATCTCGGATGTAATCGAGGAGAAATTAGGCGGAGAAATTGAGATTGATGCAGGTCTAGAAATAGCAAGAAAAAAACTTAAAAAATTAGTTAATCGGAATATTGACTCAAAAAAAATTCAATCAAGTATTTATTCATTTTTAATTTCACGCGGCTATGATTACGATTCTTGTAAAAAGATTGTTGGAAGATTATTTAAAGAAAGTGAGTTAACTGACTTTTAATCTCGAACTTAATTCTCTGAGCATTTCGGCAATTTCACGAATGGCAATTAGCTCGGAAGCTTCTTCCAAGGAAAACCACTTTCTTTTTCTATCATTCTTTTCAGGGTAATCCTCAAGCACATCCATGACTTCCATACTAAAGACTTTTATTAAAATTGGCCCGGTTGGTTTATCAATCAGAAAATCGCCAAGATCAAATGTTTCGTTAGAACCCAGCACCCCGGCTTCCTCATAAGCTTCCTTCTTTGCAGATTCGAAAGGTGTTAAGTTGTACTCTACATAACCTTTTGGTACAATCCAGTTTTTCTTACGTAAAGAAGTAATCAGCAGAATTTCCATTCCTCTTTTAGAAATTCTATAAGGAATTACTGCTGACTGAACAAAATTTAATTCTAATTTCAATAGTTCTTGTTTGATAAATTATTCTCACTTATTATTTAACAAAAATATTTAAGCTTTCAAAGTATTCTGAAGCAAATAGATTAAGGTTAAATGCATGCTCATGTTATCTATTATGCTAAGTACTCTAAAGTTGAATAATTTGAATATTTTTACTCTGTTCATTTAAATGTAAATCAATAGTCGTGCCATTTGCCATCAAGCCATTATTCAAGGACTATGTGTTATTAAATACTACGTAAATAGATAAATATTTAGTGGATAAACTGGGAATGGCAATTTTATATTTCTTTGAGTTTTAAAATAAGTTTAATCTCTTTAAGTAGAAATGTTTTAAATTTAAGATCAACTTACCTGCGGATATAATTGTTTTAAGACAAATTTTTTATCTTTGTTAATAAGTAATCAATATTTGATATGAAAATTTATAATAATCATTGCTTAAAAGAGCACAACACATTCAGGATGGATGTTTCGTGTAGATACTTTATTGAAATCGAAAATGTGGATGAACTTAAGCAGGTATTGTCGGACAAGGTATTTACGCATTTACCAAAGCTAATAATTGGGGGTGGCAGCAATATTCTTTTCACTAAAGACTATGACGGTATAGTAATTAATCAAATTTCAAACAGAATTAAAATTATTTCAGAAGATGATACTCATGCCTATATTTCGGCAGAAGCGGGAGTAATTTGGCATGATTTGGTTTTGTTTTGCATAAATAAAAATTTTGGTGGTATTGAAAATCTTTCGTTGATTCCCGGAAAAGTCGGTGCAGGTCCTATTCAGAATATCGGTGCGTATGGTCAAGAATTAAGCGAGGTATTTCATTCATTACAAGGAATTTTTACTGACGATTTGAGAGAAAATTATTTCAGTAAATCTGAGTGTTCTTTTGGTTATCGTGAAAGCATATTCAAAAAGGAATTGAAAAATAAATTTGTGATAACGGAAGTGACATTACGATTAAATAAAAATCCCATCTTAAGGACAGGTTATGGGGATATCAATGCAGAATTATCAAAACTCAATAAATTCGATTTAACTATAAAAGATATTAGCGATGTTGTATGTAAGATTAGAACTAGCAAACTTCCTAATTCTGCTAATTATGGTAATGCCGGTAGTTTTTTCAAAAATCCTGAAATTATTTCAAAAAAATATAAATTGTTAAAAGAAAAATACACTGATTTACCTGGTTATAAAGTTTCAGAATACAATTATAAACTGCCTGCTGGCTGGCTTATAGAGAAATGTGGTTTCAAGGGCGTAAAAATTGGAAATGTTGGAGTACATGAAAAACAAGCACTTGTAATAGTTAATTATGGAAACGCAAAGCCAGACGAAATAATAGAATTAAAAAATAAAATTGCTAGTGAGGTAAAATCGAAATTTGATATTGAATTACAAGAAGAGGTGAATATTATTTAATTTTTTATTGTGATTTAAGAACTAACGATTATTAGGCTTTATTTTATAAATTGATTGTTATTATATCCACTTAAGGGAAATTGTCGAGGCGAAACTATGACTGATAAAAAGAATGATAAAATTTTATCCGCTTATGAAAAAGCTGCTCAGGAAGGGATTGATCCGAGATGTATACCTCAAAAGTTGAATGGGCCCGTTCCCGAACATGATGAAATCGAATATCCTAATTATCCACAATCTGATCATGAAACTTGGAAAAATCTTTTTGATAGACAGATGGCTTTGTTACCTAATAGAGTCTGCGAAGAATATATAAATGGAATCACCAAGCTTAGTTTTTCTTCTGATAAAATTCCTTCACTGAAAGAACTAAGTAATATTTTTTTTAGAACGACTGGATGGAAAGTCGCTCGTGTTCCGGGACTAATTCATGAACAGGACTTTTTTGGGATGCTACGCAAAAAAGTCTTTCCCTCAACAGACTACATCAGAGGGATTGATGAATTAGACTATACACCAGCTCCAGATTTATTCCACGATATGTTTGGTCACATGCCGCTATTGACAGATACAAACTTTGCATCATTTTATCAATTGGTTGGAGAAGCGGCCTTAAATGCGAAAAACGATACTCGAAAAGAGCTTGAAACTCTTCATTGGTTTACTGTTGAATTTGGGTTAATTAAAAAGCATGAAGGAATGAGCATATATGGTGCGGGAATTATCTCCTCGAAGGAAGAGGTGAAACATGCCCTTTCTAAAAACGTAAAAGTAATTCCTTTCGATCCTTATCAGGTTGTTAAACAGGAATATGATGTTTGGCATCTTCAACCAATTCTTTTTGCTATCGAATCATTTCAGCAACTGGAGGAAGGCTTTAAAGATTGGGCTCAGAAGCTAGGATTGCTTTAGTACGCAGATTCTTCGATACAAAATTCTTAGTAAACTTATTGAACTTTAAAATAAATCAATTGTTGTAGCTATTAGTATTTCTTGAATGTCCTTCAGCAATTGCTTAAATTCCAATGTTTTTATTGAAGATTATTCATCAAAAAAGAGTTGTATCTCTTTGAAAATAAGTAATTTAACTTGAATTTTATACCTATAAATCACTTATCGGAAGCAATAACCCTTTAAGATAGTAATGATCAAATCGATATCGGCACATAAAGCAAAACAGTTGCTGCAAAGTAATTCAGCACTTAAACTTATTGATGTTCGTGAGACTTGGGAATATAATCTTGCGAAGATCGAAAACGCGCAATTGATTCCTTTAAGAGACTTCCCTCAGCATTTAAGCAAATTTAATTCAAATGATTCATACTTAATTTATTGCCATCACGGTTCAAGAAGCTTTTTTGCTTGTGCATATATGATACAACAAGGTTTTAAAGAAGTTTATAATTTAGATGGCGGAATTGATTCTTGGTCAAGCGAAGTGGATAATTCAATTCCTAAATATTAAAAATCTAGAGAATAATTTTAGAAAGGTTGAACCATGGTTAAAGAGGGCAAAAGTGCTCCAAGTTTCAAGTTGAAAGATCAAAACGGAGAATTGGTTTCACTTGAATCATTTAGAGGCAAAAATGTCGTTCTATATTTTTACCCGAAAGATGACACTTCGGGCTGCACTAAAGAAGCCTGTAATATTCGAGATGAATTTCCCAAATTCTCGAAGCTTGACGCTGTTATCCTTGGGGTTAGCGCAGACTCAGTCGAATCTCATAAGAAATTTGCCGCCAAATATAAATTACCCTTCATCTTACTTAGTGATGAGAAAAAGGAAGTTCTAGAGAAATACGGTGTATGGCAAGAAAAAAGTATGTATGGTAAAAAATATATGGGTATAGTTAGAACTACCGTTGTTATCAACGAAAAAGGAATTGTAAAAAAGATTTTTTCAAAAGTAAAAGTTGATGGCCACAATAAAGAGGTCATGGAAGCATTGAAAGTATAAAATATGGTATACATTACAAGACGCGAAACTTTTGCAGCATCGCATAGACTGTTTAATGAAAAATTTTCTGATGAAGAGAATAAAAGAATTTTCGGAAAGTGCAGCAATCCTAATTGGCATGGGCATAATTATGTTCTCGAAGTTGTTGTTGCCGGCACGCCGAATCCGGAAACTGGTTTTGTACTCAACATTGCAGAATTGAAACAGATAATTAGCCAGCATGTTTTATCAAAAGTGGATCATAAAAACTTAAACATCGAAACTGATTTTATGAAAGGGATTATTCCCTCAACTGAAAATGTGGCAATGGCTATTTGGAAAGTGCTTGCTGATAAAATTCCTAGCGGAAAATTGTATGCAGTAAAGTTGTCTGAAACTGAGAACAATTTTTTTGAATACCGAGGAGAATAAAAATGAATCAAGAAAAAGTTCAAAAATTTGTTATTGATTTGCTTAAAGAATTAGGTGAGGATCCTAAAAGGGAAGGATTGTTGAATACTCCAAAACGAGTGGCGAAAGCTTATGAATTTTTAACAACTGGTTACAAGGAAAACATTAAAAAGCTTTTAAACGATGCAATCTTTAATGAAAAGTATGATGAGATGGTTTTAGTTAAGAATATTGACTTTTATAGTTTGTGTGAACATCATATGCTTCCTTTCTATGGAAAAGTGCATGTGGCATACATACCGGATGGAAAAATTGTTGGTTTGAGTAAAATTCCAAGGATAGTGGATATGTTTTCTCGCAGATTACAGGTTCAGGAGCGAATGACTCAGCAAATTGCTGACACAATTGATGAATATCTCCAGCCTAAAGGTGTAGCAGTTGTATCCGAAGCATTCCACATGTGTATGATGATGAGAGGAGTCGAAAAGCAAAATTCATCGGCTACTACAAGTGCTGTTCATGGTGTTTTTAAGGAAGATGCCCGAACTCGTGCGGAATTTCTTGAATTAATTGCTCATAAAAATTTCTAATGAAAAATCAACAAAAAGGTATTTGGATAACTGGGGCAAGCTCCGGTATTGGAAAAGCTTCTGCGAAGGAATTTGCTAGAACTGGGTCTAAAGTATTCGTTTCGTCAAGAAGAAAATCTGAACTAGACCGTTTAAATAGTGAACTGGAAAATGAAAATCTATCTCTGGAAATTTTCCCATGTAATATTGCTTCTTACTCAAATGTTGAGCAAACAGTTAAAAAAATATTATCGAACAATACGATTGATTGTCTCATAAACAATGCCGGCATCACATCATTTAAACTGGCAGAAGATAATTCAATTAATGAAATTAATGATATAGTTCATACAAACCTCTTAGGTCCTATCTACTCGATAAAAAGTGTTCTTCCTTCCATGATAAAACAAGGCGGAGGTACAATAATTAATATCCTTTCGGTAGTAACAAAAAAAGTTTTTACAAAAAGCAGCGCCTACTCAGCATCAAAGCAGGGGTTGATCGGTTATACAAACTCCCTGCGCGAAGAGGTTAGAGAGCAAAATGTTAGAATAATCAATGTGATTCCAGGAGCTACACAAACTCCAATGTGGAATTCAGATATGAGAGAAAAATACGGAGATAGGATGATGACCGCAGAAGAAATTGCACAGGTAATTGTTTGGCTATATTTACAAAAAGGGAATATTGTAACTGAAGAAATTGTACTTAGACCAATATTAGGAGACCTATAAATGCCCCAGAAAGAAGTAACGATAGTAACCGGCGCAAGTCGTGGAATAGGTAAGGGAATTGCACTCAGATTAGCTAAAGAGGGTCATGATTTGATGCTTTTCGGTAGAGATAAATCTGCACTTGAAAAAGTCAATCAAGTGGTTCGCTCATACGGAGTTAACACGGAATTATTTTTAGGTGATGCTGCAGATGAAAAGTTTGTTCATAATTCGGTTAAAAGTATAATCAAAACATTTGGCAAAGTAGACCATCTTATAAATAATGCTGGAATGGGTATTCTTAAAAAGTTAGTTGATTCAAATCTGAATGAATTTAAGAAGCAGATTGACGTAAATCTTTATGGAGTTTATAACTTCACAAAAGCAGTAATCGACCACATGATTGCAAATCGAAATGGTTCTATAATAAATATTTCATCACTTGCCGGAAAAAATGCATTTGTCGGCGGAACAATGTATGGAGCAACGAAGCACGCTTTAATGGGTTTTACTAAATCTTTAATGCTTGAGGTTAGGGAATTTAATATCAGAGTGGCGGCTATTTGTCCCGGTTCAGTTGATACAGAGTTTAATCCGAGCAGGGAAATAATTGCAGCTAAAAAAAATATATTACTTTCTGAGGATGTTGCTGAAACCGTTGCACTTGTTCTCAAAATGCCGGTAAGAGCACTTGTAAGTGAGATAGATATTCGACCAACAAATCCCAAATAATTAGAAGCGAAGGTTTTCGTCCCTTCGCCTCCAACTAATCATTTAGATTTCATTATCATCAATTTCGACTTCAATATCTTTTTCAAGTTCATTCCATTCAAACTTTTCGGGTAAATGGCGCATCTTCTCTCTAAAGATTCTCATGCCATCTTTGAATTCATCCATATCAAAGTTAAACTTAAAAGTGTGTTCTCTTTCTTTGATAAAATTATCTTTTTGGTTTTCATCAAGCAAAGCGTATTTGTCCATCTTTAATTTGGCTTTTTCCATTTGAATCTTGTTTTCGGCTTGCATGATTTTTTCTTCAGCAGCAAGGTAATCGCTTTTATTAAAGTTACCTTTTTTAATTAGTTCCCGCTTCATCAGCTTGCTTTTATCTAGTTCTGCTCTAAGGTCGATCATTTTTTTCTCATGCTGTAAATCGAGATCATCAAATTTGTTTTTTTGATCTTCAGTAAGGTTGAGATCATTCCTCATTTCCCATTTCATGGGACCTTCCTTTTTGAATTTAAGAATCTTCTTGTCCTGAGCAGTTAAAAAGGATGTTCCAAGCACTAAGAAAGAAAGGATAGCCAACATAAAAAGTTTTGTTTTGAACATGATAACTCCAGTTTGTTTTTATTATTAAGACGAGCAGGGGGAAAAGAAAGTTCCCTTAAAAAGCCGGTCAACGCCGGCTTGATAAAATTAATCTACTTAAGCGAATTATCAATAATTTTGCATTCTTTGGCGCATTTTTGGTCTTTCAAATTGACGGTCGCCTCTCCCTTTTTTCCCAAAATACTTTTTACTTTTATTAAATAATCGATTTTCTGCTATTATCTTTCTCTGATCTTTATTCATTAAATCAAGCACATCCATTCTATGATTTGCACCGGCCAATTGTATCTCCTCACGAAGCTTTGCCATTTTGCTGTGTGCAGCTAAATACTCGTTTCTAGTGAAGTCCTCTTTACTTGTAATTTCCTTTAATTCTAATCTAGCTTTCTCCAAATTAGCTTTGAGATCAACAATGGCTTTTTGATGGTCCAGCTGTAGTTTTTCGATTTGATCCTTTTGAGTATCTGTAAGATTAAGTTTGTTTTGTAATCTTTTCAGGTTCAATCCTTCTCCTTGCTGGGAGAAAGCTACCGGGGACAAGAAAACGGCTATTAGAATAGCAGTCATGGCTTTTTTAATGATGTTTTTCATGTTATATCTCCTTTTGGTTTTATATTTTAACTTTTCACAAATTTGACAATAGAAAATTTACTTTGGTTTAAAAGGGTGAAGGTTAAACTTATTTTACGTACGTATTGTCAAATAATTAAGAAAAAACATTGATAATGCCAGAAGAGATTTCAGATTATGATTTAGTTAAAGAATTTTTGAATGGAGATGAAGCTTCATTTAATAAAATCATTAACAAGTATAAGCAAAAGATATATTGGCATGCAAGGAGAATGACCGGTAATCATTTGGATGCGGATGAAGTAGTTCAGGAAGTTCTTATGGTAATGTTTATCAAACTTAAAGATTTTCAATTCAAATCTTCTCTTTATACATGGATTTTTCGAATTGTATCAACCAGAAGTTTGAATTTCATAAGGAAGAGAGCTATTAAACAAGTTTTTTCGTTTGATAGTCAGTCTATAGATTTAGTTAATAGTAATGAAGATATTTCACGTGATTTAGAGACGAAAGAAAAACTTCAAAAAATTGACAAGCTGCTGCAAAAGCTTCCTGTGAAGCAAAGGGAAGTATTTGTCATGCGAAATTATGATCAGCTTTCTTATGAGGAAATATCCAAATTAACAGGTAAAAGCATCGGCGGATTAAAGGCAAATTATTTTCATGGAGTTAATAAAATATTGGAGCTAATGAAAGATTATGAAAATTGATAAACGAATAATTCTATACCTTGATAGTCAGATGACTACTGAGGAAAGCAAATTATTTGAGGATGAACTAAGCAGATCGGAAGAGCTTTCAAATCAACTCAAATACTATAAAAATACTTTGAAAAATTTTGAAGTCAATGAACAGTATTTTGTCCATGAAAATTATTTCGTTAATCTGATTCCAAATTTTAAACGAAATTTATCAACCGATAATAAGCCATTTAAAATTAAGACTACTTATGCACTAACAGCTGTCGCAGCAATACTGGCAGTCGCTATTATTATTTTAAATCCATTTAAGGAAGCTGAAGACAATTCGTTAGCCAAGATAATCTCAACAGTGAATGAGGTTGAGGCATCCCGGATTTACGATTATTATTCTGATAATCTTTCAACAATAAATTTAGATCAGCTAAATGGTTCTTCGGATTCGCTTTTTACAGAATTGATTTCTTATGAACTTAATCTCCAGAAATCAGATATTGATGATTTAGTATCAACTGATGTTATCAGAATCGAAAATATATATTCAGTGCTTCAATCTGATGAAGCAGATTTAATTTACGATAAAATTTTAAAGACAAAATATTTTTAGGAGAAAAAATGTTACACAGAAGGTTGTTGACAGTAATGTCTATTTTAATGCTTCTCACATCAGCGTTTGCACAGCGACAAGAGAGAATGCGGCCAATTCAGAAAATGGAGGAGCTAAAAAAGATCAAATTGCTTGAAATCCTTCAAATGGATGAAGAAACAAGTATTAAATTCTTCACAAGACGTGCTGAGCATATTAGGAAAGTAGAAGGTTTGAACCAGGCAAGTAAAGAAAAAATAAACCAAATAGAAGAGATGCTCAAAAATACAAATGATATTAACAATCCTATTCTTAAAAAAACGATTGATGAATATTTACAACTGCAGGAAAATGTGATGCGGGAGCGCCAGAACTTCTTCAAATCTTCTGAAGAAATATTAACAATTGAGCAAATGGGTAAATTAGTCGTATTTGAAGAAAAGTTTCGAAATGAAGTCAGTGGTTTGCTTTTCAGAGAAAAGATGAAAAAGCAGAGAAACGAGTAAATAGAACGTGAAAAAACAATGTAAAAATTTACACTCTGTTGATTTTCTAACACTTCCACTATATTTTTGGCCTTAAATATTGCGGAAGTGGTGAAACTGGTAAACACGCTACTTTGAGGGGGTAGTGCCGTAATTGGCTTGCGGGTTCGAGTCCCGCCTTCCGCACTTACATCAACAAACAAAAAAAGGGTAAAAATGAAAAAAATCTTTTTCTTGGCAACGACAACATTACTTTTGATGGTTTCTGTTGTTTCTGTTTATGCACAGGAAATGAATCCTGAGGCTGCAAAACTATATAATGCAGGAAATGAAAAGCTTAAAGCAGGTAATTATGGTGCTGCCATAACAAATTATGATGACGCACTTAAAATTCAAACTGATTACAGAATCTTATACCAAAAAGGAATGGCACTGCGAAAAAGTGGTAAACTTCAAGAGGCTAAAAATAGTTTTGAGGAATGTATCAAGATAAAATCCGATTTCGATGGTTCTTACAACGCGCTTGGGGGTGTCCTTTTTTCAATGGGTAAGCTTGACGAAGCAATTGCCAATTTTGAAAAAGTTTTAGAGATATCAAATAGTAATAGTACGAAAAACACGGTGAAGAAAAATCTAGCAAAAGCTTATGCTAAACTTGGTGCAAATCAAATTTCAAGCGGAAATTCTGCCAAAGCTATTGAATATCTTACAAAGTCTGTGGGATTTGATAATTATGATGCTGCTTATCTTTCACTTGCCAAATTGTACTCAGAAACAGGCGATTATGACAAATCGCTGGCCGCTTGTGAGAGCGCAATGAAATATAGATCTTCAATTAGTAAAGGTGGACCTTACTACTACATGGGTGTTGCCTACAAGTTTAAAGGTAATACTCAAAAGGCGAAAGAAATGTTTATCAATGCTAAAGCCGATAATCAGTATAAAAAAACAGCCGAATATGAACTTTCAATATTGCAGTAATTTTTGTGACATTTTAAAATCCCTCATTTGAGGGATTTTTTTTGTCCAAATTGCAATTTGCTAGAACTCAATTTCTTATTTACTCGCGTAAAAAATTTATCAATCCTTAAGACTTTCCTTTAAGTGAATTCATGTATTTTATTAAATAGCTTGCTTTTAAAATTGATAAAAAAGTATATTTGCCTCGAACAAAATTTAGATTTTAATACGCTGCTAGCTAATTTCAAGCTAAATACTTTTATCAATTTATTCTAACGGTAAAAAATTGATTTTACTGCATCTGTTTCTCAGTGTCTTGTTAGCTCTTTTAATCTCAATTGTATCTTCGAAAATGAAGTTACTAAACCTAAAAGGAGCCATTGCGACTTTCGTTTTGGCCCTAATCATCTTTTATTTCGGAAATATAAAATGGGCAGCACCTATTCTAACTTTTTTCGTTTTTTCCAGTTTACTTTCTAAAATAAGGAAAAAAATAAATCCAAAAGTTGATTTATATTTTCAGAAAACGGATGAGAGAGATCATATTCAAGTGATGGCGAATGGAGGATTTCCCGGAATACTTATTTTAGTAAATCAATTTTTCACATCGGAACTTTTTTATATTGCTTACGTCTCAGCAATAGCTGCTGCTTGTTCCGATACCTGGGCTACTGAGATTGGAACTTTTTTTAACTTTAAGACTTTTAACATCATGGATTTTAAATTAGTTGAACAAGGAATATCCGGCGGTGTGTCTTTAATCGGTTTTATTGGCGCTGTTTTGGGATCGATCACAATATCAATTTCAGCTTTTAAATGGATTAATCAATATGAATTTTTAATAATTGTAATAGCTTCTGGATTTTTAGGAAGCACATTCGATAGTGTTTTGGGCGCCGTATTTCAAGCTAAATTCAGATGTACAGTTTGCAAAGAAATAGTTGAAAAAATAAATCATTGTGGATTTCCGACTGTTCATGCCCGAGGATTAAAATATTTAAATAATGATGGAGTTAACTTTGCAGCAAGTACTTTTGGCGGACTAATTTCCTTTGCGTCAGCTAGCTTAATATTATGAATAAAATAATTTTAATAATATTTACAGTAATAATTTTATCAATCCAAGTTTCTGCACAAACAGCCGCTGAAACTTTTTTCTCCGGTATGAGCGCCTTCACCAGTCAAGATTATGTTGAAGCATACAACTATTTCGAAAAGTTTTTTCGCGAATATAATGAAATTGATGAGCTGTATTCCACTGCGAAATATTATTCAGGGGAATCTCTTTTAAATTTGGGTGAAAAACATGCTGCAAAAGAAAGATATGAATTTCTTGTAAACAATTATAAATGGTCAACTTTTCGAGATGCTGCGTTATATAAACTAGGGTTAATTTATTTCGACATGAAAAAGTTTGATCTATCGAGAGAGCGGCTTACTAATCTGGTTGATGAATACCCTTCCAGCCAATATTTTGGACCTGCACTATATTGGATTGGAGAGTCTTATGTTGAAGAAGGTGAAGTTGAAGATGCTATAAAGCTCTTAGAAGATGCAGTATCGAAAAGAAAAGGGAATAAATTTATTGATTACTCAATCTACACGCTGGCCAATGTTTATGAAAGAAAAGGCGAATATCAAAATGCTGTAAAGTACTACGATCAGCTTCTCTCGTATTATAAAGAAAGTAAGTTCGCTTCGATTGCGCAATTTCGAATTGCTTATTGCTACTTTAAATTGAAAGAATATCAATCAGCAGTGATTGAACTGAATAATCCGGTTATTGCAGCTTTGGAATCCGATACTCGCTCCGAAGCTTTGTATTTACTTGCTAATTCCCATTACAGACTTAGTGAATTTCAAAATGCTGAGGATAATTTTTTAAAATTTATACTTGAATATCCGGGTTCTAGTCTGTTACGAAATGCTAAGTATGGACTTGCATGGACATATTTTCAACAAGAAAAATACTACGACGCATTTGAGGTATTCAACACTCTATCTTTGGTTGATGACAGCATTGGAATGTATTCATTTTACTGGAAAGCCGAGGCAAAACGCTATGCCGGCAATTCAAGTGAAGCATTATCAATCTATAAGGATTTTGTTCAAAAATATTCGGATTCAGATTTAACAAAGGATGCAAAATACCAACTCGGAGGAATTTACTATACAAACGATAAATTCAAAGATTCTGAAAAATACCTTTTGGAATCTGTCGACTCTAACAATCCGCTTATCACATCAAAAGCTTATGTTGTGCTTGGGGAGATGAATCTTAGTAAAAGGAATTTTGCAGATGCAAGAAATAATTTTAAAACTGCGCTTAGTTCAGCTGACACGCTTTCAGATATTCATTCTAGTGCTTTGCTGGGTTTGGGAGTAAGCTCATTTCAGTTAAAAGAGTATAACGAAGCCATTCGGCATTTAGTTGATCTTGAAAGTAAAGATGTCAATTTCAGCCGAAACAAAGTGAATTTTTATTTAGCAGAAAGTTACTTTGCAAAAGGAAATTATAGTGAGGCCTTAAAACGTTATAGTAAAATCGATAGAGAAGATCAGGAACTTGGAAGCTTAAGCCAATATGGAAAGGGATATTCTTATTTCTATTTGAAAGACTTTGAAAATGCTGTTCTATCTTTCTCAGATTTCATTAAAAAGAATCCGAGTGACGAAAGATACATTGATGCTCGACTAAGACTTGCAGATAGTTACTATGGAAATAAAAATTTTGTTTCTGCTGGAAAAATTTATAAAGAAATTTTCCTTTCCGGTGAAGAAAAAGCAAGAGACCCGTATGTACAATATCAATATGCTCAGGCACTTTATAAAGGCGGAAATTCACCTGAAGCAATAAGCCAATTCAGAATATTACAGAGCACTTTCCCTGAATCCGAATACGCCGACAAAGCACTTTATATTGTTGGATGGATATTCTTCCAAAAAAATAGTTATAGCGATGCAATTAACAGCTATCGCGTTTTACTGAATGCATACCCTAATTCTCCACTGAATCCTATAGTGTATTATTCAATCGGCGATGCTTTCTTCAATCAAAGTAAATATGATTCAGCGATTGTGAACTATCAGAGAGTAATTACTCAATATCCGACATCAAATTATGTATTCGATGCTGTCAATGGAATCCAATATTGTTATGTTGCTCAAAATCAAGATGAAAAGGCAATTCTTTTAATTGATGATTTTGTAAGAAAAAATCCGGGATTAAGTTTTTCTGATCAAATATTTTTTAAGAAAGGGGAGATTTACTATAGCCGGGGAGCATACGAAAAAGCGAAGGTGAGTTATATAGAATTCACTTCTCAATATCCTAAGAGTGATTTGACACCCTCCGCATATTATTGGATTGGTAAGTCCGCTCAAAATCTAAATCAGTTAGATGAAGCTATATTCAATTACAACAGAGTATTTGAAATGTACCCTGGCAGTGAATTAGCCGCTGCCTCTGTAATTGAAATGGGAAATGTTTATAATCAACAAAAGAAATATGATTTGGCTTTGGATATTTATCAAAAAGGGAGCGATAAATTGTCTAACTCTCCTCAAGTTGCTGAAATACTTTTTATGAAAGCAACAACATTGGCTAGTAAGGGTGATGTTAGCGCCGCATACGAAGTATTTGATGAAATAGTGCAGTATCATGGGGAAACTGTTTTTGCAGACAGATCGAAATTTGAAATTGGATTGATAGAATATTCAGTTAAAAGATATGATAATGCTATTATCTATTTAAGAAGTATTTCTGATTCCCGAACTGATGAGATCGGGGCAAAGGCACAATTTTATTTAGGAATGTCTTTATTTGAAAAAGGGATGATTAATGAAGCAATTTCTGCTTTTGTGAGGGTTAGAACCGTTTATTCCTACTTCGATGAATGGCTTTCACGGTCGACTTTAATGCTTGGCGATTGCTACAAAAAAATGAATGATCTTGAAAAGGCCAAACAATTTTATCGCGATGTCCTTACCAAACATCGTGGTGATGATTTAGGAAAAACTGCGCAAAAGAAATTGAGAGAGATTGAATGAAAATTTTAGCAATAATTATTTTTATTTCCATTTTTATTTCTCCTTCTTTCAGTCAGGATGATAAAGGGAAAAATCCGAATGTTGAATTGCCTGATTTTGTAATAACTGGAAACGACGTAGTGACTATCCAAAAAGGAAACAAGATAGAACCCGATATTGTGCCAATCTTAAGTGAACAGTTCTTAAAACCAAATTATTCTCCTGAAGATTTGGAATTACAAGAATTATCAGATCCGGTTAGGAATCAATTCAGTTTAACGGATTCACTTAGTTATTTTACTGGCAAGCTGGAAGCCGGAGCCGGCATTTACACTTTGCCTAAAGTAAAGTTCTCACTTTCTACTCCTTTTGAGAATGGTATCTTCCAAATTACTGCAAACGGAAAAAACACGAGAGAATTTGTTGAAAACAGCGATCAGTATTCTATAAACGGCGGGATAAATATTTTCTATCAGTTAGAAAATGAATCAAAGTTATTTAACGGAACTAAATTTAATCTTCATGCAGATTATGGAAGGACTTCGTACCAACTTTATGCTGCAAATGATCCATTAATCAAACGGAATCTAAACATAGGCAGGGTTTCTTTAAATATTGAAAATCTTTTAGAAGAAAAATTTAATTATGCGATTAATTTTTCTGATGATATACACTCACTTCAAGATAATATTTACTCCGAGAATTTTATTAATTTTGGTGCTATGTTCAGAGCAAATCTATCGGATGTGAATTTTGGTATAAATACGTCGTATAAAGCTCAATTCTTAAAAAACGATATTGTCAGAGAAAGTACAAAGGACTTCTTCTCAATCCGACCTTTCGTTGGTTATTCATACCGGGATTATTTAAAGGCGTCTGTTGGAATTAATTACTCCAACTTCAATCATCAGGAAGAATTTTATCCTTATATATTTGTTGGCTCTAAGATTAATGATCGTGTTTCGCTCTTTGCGGAGTATTCTCCTCAAGCCGTTTTTTTAGGAAATGGTTATTTCTTGGACGTGAACAAATATTTTTATATTCATAATTTTATTAACCTGGTATATGAAAAGAAAAATTCATTTCAAGTCTCTGCCAAATATGACTATGATAAATACTATGAAGTGAATGCCGGAATTAAATATTTTTCATCACCTTCTGCGCCTTATTTTACCAGTTCAGCGCTTGATGGAAGGTTCAATGTTTTAGTAACCTCGGCAAAAAGTTATACCGGATTTGTTAATTTACTTTTTCACCTTGGCCCGTATGGGTTTTTCTACGGAAGTGCAGACCTGAATCAAACAAAAGCGAGTGATGGCAAAATTCTTCCTTATCATCCAACTTTAAATACATCTTTAACATACGGTTATAATTTTGATATTGGTTTAAATGCAGAATTAATCTTGAAGTACTTATCTAAGCAGTATTCTAATATTTTAAACAGTAATTCAATTAATCCTTTTGTAAATTTAGCGTTGAATTTTACATATAAAATTTCGCCTGAGTTTAACTTAACTTTTGATATAAACAATTTGCTCAATAGAAAAAATTATCTTTGGTCTGGTTATCAGGAAATGCCGCTTGATTGGGTCGCCGGATTAATTTATAGATGGTAAAAGCCACATGACTAATCACAGAAAATTTTTATACACGTTTTCCAAAATATTAGGTGCTCCAGAATCGGAAAAAAGATTAAGCATTGAGATCTTCGTAAAACTCATTTCACAAAAGTTTGAATTAGGTGATGAACTTAAAATTGATTCATTGGGGTATTTTGCGTATAAAAAGGTTAAGCCGATTTCCTCTGAGAATAATAACTATCAAAAGGTTGTACTCTTTTCTGAGGAAAAAAGATCTGACGATGGTCAAAATGTTTTACTATTTTTCTTACCCGAGGGATCTCAGCGCGACGTGCCTGCAATCGATTCATATTTAAATCTAAGTTTTGGACAACCCGTAATTACTTCTGAATTGGCTTCTGATATTGACATGCCTCAATCTTCATCTAACAATGAAATGATTAGCTTAATTGAATCTAAAGTGGAAAAATTGATTTCTGAGGCGACAATCTACAGACACACCGAAGAAACTAAGCAAGAATATATTATCCCCCTAAAAAAAGAGGATATCGCATTTGATTCCAGCACCAAAAATGAAATAGCTTTTGATAAGACAGAGAAGGAAATTGAAGAAAAATCCGAAACGATGTTAGTCAAGGAGGAACAGAAAGAAGAAGAAATAATTGATGAATTCGAACTAGTCGAGCCGGAAAAGAACGGACCAAATGATTTACTGAAAGCTGATACTAAAGATGAAGATGAATGGATTATTGATGATTCGCCTGTTGAAGATGAAACTGAACTACAGAATACAAATATTGTAGAATCGACTGTCGATGGATATTCTGAGGTAAAAGCTCCATTGTTAAAGTCAGTACTTTCGGATTCAAAAAGTGAAATAGATATTTCTCAAAAATCCTTGGAAGCTGGATTGGTTTCAAAACCCAAGAACAGATTAACTAAAAAGTTAGTTCTGGCTTTGTTTGGCCTAATAATAATTTCAGCTGCTGCAGCCGGCATTTATTTGAACTTTGATAAATTAAAAAGCTTTATTGTCGGTGAAAAGGTTCAATCCATTGTGGTTGAATCTAAAAAGCATAGTGAGCCTATAATCATAAGCCGTACCATCGATTTCCCAATATCTTATCCTATATCTAAAAATGGGCAGAGTGATGAACAATCTCCCGATTCATTAATAATCAGTTCTAGCGTTTTTCCGGCTGAACTAAGTATAAAAATGCAAAGCCAGATCGAGGAAGATTTAGTACTTATTGAAACAAAGCAAGCGGATGACAAGATGGTGAAGGTTAGAGGGAATATTTATCAGCGCGGTTCAGAATTTCTTGTTCAGGTATCTTCCTGGAAATCAAAATCCGCAGCAGAAAAAGAATTGAAAAAATATATTGAAAACGGATTTAGTGCTGAATTAATTGAAGAATCATCTAGCGATTTAGGGAAATATCGTAGAGTTATGGTTGGTGGTTTCAATTCTCTCGATGAAGCAAAAAATTTTTTAAAATAGAATAATAAAAGGAATAGCATTAGTATGAATTTATTTTCAATCTTTCTTAAGGGTGGGATAATAATGTGGCCTATACTTCTTTGCTCAGTAATAGGTTTAGCAGTTGTCATTGATCGTTATATTGTTATCAGAAAGGCTCGAATAAATGTGCCTGCATTTATGGTAAGGATAAGAGGATTTATTAAAAAGAAAGACATTTCGGGAGCAGTTAGTTACTGCATGGAAGAGAAATCTCCAATTGCAAATGTTGTTAGAAAAGGATTGAAAAAATACAAACTTGGACATGAAAGAGTTAAAGAGTCAATTGAAAATGCCGGCAGTCAAGAAGTGAGCAAACTGGAGAAAGGTCTATCGATCCTTGCTTCAGTCTCCGGAATTGCTCCACTTTTAGGATTCCTCGGCACAGTGACGGGAATGATTGCTGCGTTCATGCGAATACAGGATTTGCAAGGTTCTGCCAATCCTAGCGATCTTGCAGGTGGTATTTGGGAAGCCTTGATTACAACGGCATTTGGACTTATAGTTGGAATTCCAGCTCTTGCATTGTATAATTACTTTGTTAGCGCTGTTAAAAAATTAGTCGGCGAGATTGAAATGGTTGCCAATGATGTTGTGGATACTGTGCAGGATACTTCCGGATTGCAAGCTGATGCTGAAGACGAACTTGAAATAGATCTTTAGGAATAAAAATGAAATTCAAAACATCGAGTGAACCGTTGAGCATATTTGCTTATTCATCTTTGACAGATATTGTGATGCTGCTGCTGATTTTCTTTTTACTAACGTCGCAGTTTGTTATTCAAACTGGAGTAAAAGTTAAACTGCCGGGATCAAAAACAAATGAACAGACTATCCCATCAAGGTTAATTGTAACATTGACTTCTGGTGGTGGAATATTTGTAGGGAATGATGAAATTGGGATTAACGAGCTATCTGGAAAACTAGAATCCATAAAACTGGGAATATTAGAAGACAATCTTATCATCAGATCTGATAAGTCCGTTGCCGTTGACATGGTGATTAAAGTTATTGATGCGGCAAAATCAGTAGGCATAGATAAATTCACAATCGAAACAGAAAGAGAAAAACTTTAGGTGATAAAATGACATATAGCGGAATAAGAAATATGTCCTTTTCATTTTCATTTATCTTTCATGCATTATTATTGCTGTTATTTTTGTTAATTACAATTAATTTTGATTACTCGCCTCGTGAGTATGTTGAGCTGTCGTTTGGTAATTCAGGTGAAAGTGGTTCATCAGGAGCAAAAGGAAACTTGATTGAAGAATCGGAACAGTTAGTTGCTTCCAAAACTGAGAATAAAACGGTTGATAAAAATGTTAGTGTAAAAGAGGTGGAACTTCCTAAAGCCAAGAACACAGAAGAAGAAAATGTGATAAAACCTGCCGATAAAAATAAGGAAGTATCTGCTGTTTCAAGTGAAAAGTCCGACGAGAATCCGAATTCAAAAGTTTCGAGTAAAGCACAAGGCAATACAATTGAGGGTGAGGGAAGTTTTGGATTTGATATTGACTGGGGTGGAAATGGTAAAAGGCAAATTTGGAGTTATCCGCTTCCCAAGTATCCTGCAGGAGTTTACAAAGAAATTGACATCAAAATAATGTTCATAATTAAACCTGATGGCTCTGTTGGTTCGGCAAGACTGCTTACAAAAGCAGATACTAAGCTGGAGAATGCGGCCTTGAATTCACTTAGGCAATGGCGATTTGAACCTTTGTCTTCTTCTCAAAGGCAAATGGAACAAACCGCTGTTATTGTGTTTCCTTACCGGCTTCAGTAGATGAAATTGGTTTGTAATACATTCGATAAAAAAAATATTCCCCAAAAGTGAGTAGTGCCAAAGAGAAAGTATCCCTATCAAAATATAAACCGAATCCTTTTGGTTCCATCAGCGCCTTAGCAATAATATTTGCTATCGACCAGCCAACCGCAAACAAAATTGCAATCAGTGCTACATTTAAACAGGCAGTGGATAATTTTTCTTCCTGCCATTTGATTGTAAAAATGATGAGAGAGAATAATAGATGAGCAAAAAATATTATTGAGATTATCATTTCTTTTGATTCTTAATTCAAAATGTTTTTGTTTCGTCTGTTAAGAAAAGCCATGCCTGATAAACCGCCGATAATACCAAATATTATTGAGGTAATAGATGTAGCCAGTAAATAATAAATTGTATAGCTAACCGAAAATCCTTTTATTTTAATATCATCGGCCATGTTTTTATAAATTTTAAATACTTCATCCAATAAATTTTGAGGGGCGAATGATTTAAATGCTGTTTCAAGTTGTGGAAGTGATTTTACAAAATCATTAGTGTGAAATATTGCTGAGAATAACACTTCGAAAAAAGTAGCGAATACTCCAGAGAAAATTCCCGTCAACAAACCAAACACTAAGGCTTGCTTTACCGAAATAATTTCTTTTTCTTTGTTTGATTTCTGATAAAGATACAATGATAATCCAGCTGCGAATGGAATGACAAGACAGCATCCAATTTCCTTAAAACCGGGAACAATTGTCAATACCGACGCACCGAATCCGCATACAAGCGGAGATATGTATTTACTTTTCATAGTCAATTTGCTTTTGGGGATAGTTGAGTTGATCTAGAACAAATAAAAAAATTGTTGAACCCAAGAGAAAACCAGTTAATAATGCAACCGGTTTTGAATAGCTGTAGATTCCAAGTGCTGCGGAGGAAACATCTATCAGCAGAATAATAAATGAAATAATCACTGGGTAAAAGCTGTGTTTCAACTTTACGCTGAACAATAATAAAAAATAGCTAATAATTAATAACCCGAAATATATTCCAGCGCATCTTGAGCAAACGAATATGTTTTCTCCATCTACACTAATTGTTTTTTCATGAACTTGATGGCATACTGTAGAATAAACTTGATTTACAAATGGTTTGATTATAATAAATGTACTATCGTTGTGAAAAATTAAGGGTGAAATTATACCGAAACACCAGAAATTGATGAAAATAAAGAATAGTATCAGACTTTTTTTTGAATGTATTTTAATCAAGAATTATTCTTCAGTTCTATTAAAAACAAAAATTTCTCGAGGGGTTAATACATAAAGCTTGTTATTAAAAATGGAACAGCTCAAGATTTTCAAATCACTATTCACGCCAATTAAGTTTATCTTGTTCAATGAGCTATCACCAATGCCAAATAGCCCGATGTAAATTTCATTCTCGTTATTTAAAATAAGATTAACATAAGCTGCTTTCAAGTTAGTAAAGGAATTGCCTAAACTAATTTTTTCTTTCCCGTTGCCAAATTGGTCGTAAACTACAAGCAATGAATCATCAAGCACAAGGATGGTATTATCAAAATTTACAGCTAACTTTTTCGGATTTATGAGTGAATAAACTCCCCAATCGAATCCGCCGAAGTTTTGAATGAAATTTCCAAACAGATCGAACTTTAGAACACGAATATTCTCAGAATCCAATACATAAAGATCGCCCATTGAAGAAAGTGCACAACTGAGAGGATAGCCGAATCGTTCATCCGAGTTTTCTCTTTCACGGGTGTATAGTTCAGAAATGAAATTTAGATCCTTATCAAATGCTTGAACGCGATGATTTCTCTTATCACAAACGAAAACATTTAACGAAGTTGCAAAAATATCTGAGGGAGTATCAAAAGCTGATTCACCCCAGCCATAGCCGCCAATTTCTTTGATGACTTTTCCAAGAGTATCAAGCTTAATTAGAGAATCATCACCATCATCCGCAATGTAAATGAATCCCGATGAGTTAATTGAGAATGCAGATGCCGAGATAAAATTTCCGAATGAATAATCAAGCACATAGTTTTGGGCATTAATCTCAAGAGAAAAGATAAATAGGTAGATACTAAGAGATTTTAGGGTTATTAATTTCAATCTGAAAGACGTTTAATATTTTCTATTGAAAGATAAAGAGAAAAAGGGGACTTATTCAAAGTTATAAATTTTGAAAAGAAGCGGTTCATCCTTAATTTTGCACTACTTGCCCCGTGGTGTAATTGGCAACACGCCTGACTCTGGATCAGGAAAGTTCAGGTTCGACCCCTGACGGGGCAGCGATTTTGGCTCACTTCTGAAGGTTTGCTGATTGATAAAGAGGGAGATTAAAACTTCTTACTTCTAAATTCAATATTCGGTGTTCATTATTCAATTGAATATCGAATATCCAACATAGAATTATAAATGATGAAGGACTTTTGATTACTTTCAAAGTGGGGCTTTTTTTAAGGCGCGTTCGTCTAGTGGCTTAGGACACCGCCCTCTCAAGGCGGGGATCACGGGTTCGAATCCCGTACGCGCTACAAAGTGTGTATCAATCCCCACTATTAATTTAGAACAAAGATCACGGGTTCTCCCGAAGGGATGGCAATGCCAGAATCCCGTACGCGCTACGAGTTAAAATTACAATTCTCAAAAAGCAAATAACAAACAAATCTCAAAAATTAAAATTCAAATAAAGTTACTTGCAAAGTTCAGTTTCTAATTTTTTATTTCTTCAATCTTACCAATTTTGAAATTGTTGTTGATTTATAATATCCGACCGTATCCGGTGATGAAAATGATGATACCGATATACTATCGCCAATTATTTCTCTCATAATAAGGCCAGAATTTGAGTTTACATAATCATTTAGTCTTAGATTAGTAAAACTCAATGTTGATTCTATTTTGTAGCATAAATAATTATCTGCGTTAGTATTTATTTGCTCAATCTTATTTATGAACCTTTCTCGATAAAATGGTTGGATAAGTTCAATCCATCTTGCACCAATTCTTAAAGGAAAAGAAAATACTTTTCTCGGCGGGGAATAAAATTGAACAGAATCAATTAGCTGACCTTCAACATGACTCGTAGTTATCGCTCCTGGAAATAAATTTATGGATGTAATTAGTTTTTTATAATCATCTAAGTCCGAGTAGTTTTGTTTTGGAACTACCGGTTGAGATGCTCCAGGGTTTGAGTATGCTATTGCAAAGAAACCGGTGTCGGATTCTAAATACCAAATTTTTTGAGAGTTTTGTGGTGAGCTGACTACAACTTCATAAGATTCAAAAAGTACTAAATTATTGTAATTCCCAAGCCTTTCTTTATCGCTGACTATCCTAACTATTGTATTTCCTAAGTTAATTGAAGATGAACTATCAACATTTCCGGATTGATCGTAGAACTCAAACTTCCAAGTTGTGTTATATTCCCATTCATGCCCTACTTTTATTGGATATCTTTGGGATGGATCAAATTCAGTAATATTTTCAAGCTGCTCACATCCGAAAAATAAAAGGATAAACGGAAGGAGTAAGAATATTTTTTGCATGACTTTCCCTTTTTTGTATAATCAAAATTAAATAAAATGGTAAAAGCACGAAAGGTAAATTTCTTCTTATATTTAAGCAGGAAAAAAGAGAGTTCTAATGAAACGCTTTGAAAAACATATTTTTATTTGTGAAAATAAAAGACCACCTGACAATCCGAAAGGATGCTGCTTTGATAAAGGAAGTGCTGCAGTCCGTGAAACTTTTAAGAAACGCTTGGCTGAACTAGGTTTGAAATCTAACTTTCGAGCAAACTCTTCCGGATGCCTGGATGCATGCGAATTTGGTGCATCGGTAGTTGTTTACCCCGAACAGATTTGGTATGGAGGAGTAAAAGTAGAAGATGTTGAAGAAATTATTCAAAGTCACTTAATTAAAAACGAACCTGTTAAAAGGTTAATGATAACTCATCCAAATTTTAACAAAGATGCCTAACACTGAAAATGATAGAGTCAAAAAAATTTTTTCTCTGCTAAAGAAAGAATATCCTCAGGCAAAAATTGCTTTGGAATCGGGAAATCCATTTCAGCTTTTGATTGCAACAATTCTTTCAGCTCAATGCACAGATGACAGAGTTAATATTGTTTCGAAAGAGCTTTTCAAAAAATATAAATCTCCAAAAGATTTTGTTAAAGTGAGTAATGAAGAATTGGAAAGAGATATTTTTTCAACGGGTTTTTATCGTCAAAAAGCAAAAAGTATAAAAGCATGCTGTCAAGAATTAATCTCCAATCACGCAGGCAAAGTGCCAGATAATTTTGATTCTTTAGTTAAGCTTCCTGGAGTGGGTAGAAAAACAGCTTCTGTAATTACCGGAAATGCATTTGGAATACCCGCAATAGCTGTCGATACTCATGTAAAACGATTATCAAACCTTTTAGGTTTCATCAAATCTGAAGATCCAGAAAAGATTGAGCTTAGGTTGAAAGAGTTGCTTCCTGAAAAAGATTGGATTATTTCAGGTCACTTGCTGATGTCTCATGGGAGAAAAATTTGCATAGCAAGAAGGCCAAAATGTTCGGAGTGCATGTTAGGTGATCTGTGTCCAAGTTATGAACCAGAACAATTCAAAAGTAAAAAATAATGGAAAAATAAAATGATCGAATTAGACAGAGAGGCTTGTTTAGAAATACTGAACGAATACACAAAAAATGAAAGCTTATTAAAACATGCTTTTGCAGTTGAATCTTGCGTTAAAGCTTATGCTGCAAAATTTAATGAGGATGAACAATTTTGGGGAAATGTGGCTTTGCTTCACGATTTTGATTATGAGAAATTTCCAACTGCTGAGGAGCATCCTTTCAAAGGTTCTGAGATTTTGAAAGAGAAAGGATTTAGTGAGGAATTCCGAATTGCGATTTTATCCCATGCTGATTACACAAATGTTCCGAGAGAGACTTTACTGCAAAAAGTACTTTTTGCTTGTGATGAACTTGCGGGATTCATAACTGCAGTAACATATGTTCGTCCGAATAAATCAATTGATGAAGTTGAAGTAAATTCAGTCAAGAAGAAAATGAAAGATAAAGCATTTGCTAAAAATGTGAGCAGAGAAGATATTGTTATAGGTGCTGAACTGCTGAATATTGGTTTGGAAGAACATATTAAATTTTGTATTGATGCAATGAAAGAGAATAAGGCGATGTTAGGTTTGTAATGGTAGGGGACCATGTTGAAAATTTTATTTTAAAGGATCAAAATAACCGTGATTTTAATCTTTATGAGAATCTAGATAAAAAAGTTCTTCTTGTGTTTTATCCTAAAGATAACACTCCCGTTTGCAACTTACAGTTAATTAATTATGATTTGAACTACGATGCATTTGAGGAAAATTACATCAGAATAATTGGGATCAATACGAGTGATGTTTCTGAACATAGATATTATTGTGCACAAAAAGGTTTCAAATTTCCTTTATTGTCAGATGTTGATAAAAAAGTCAGTTTTCAGTTTAATGCTTTAAATTTTCTTGGGCAAAATAAACGTAAAATTGTTTTAATTGGAACCGATAGGAAAATTCTTTACGAAAAGACAGTATTTTCATTTTTATATGTGAATTCTGAGCAAATCATCACATCCTTAAAAAAGCTTAAAATCGAATAATTGACTTGACAGTAGTAAGTAATTTTTGCTAATTTCGGTCGAAAAATTGGAGAATTTCTAAGAGATCTTTGCTACAAATAATTTATAACAGATAAAGCTCGTAAATATTTTTTTTATCCGTTTTCTATTGATGAAAAGCAAAATCTCTTTAGTATTTTTTCTGATAATTACCGTCCTAATTTTTCCTCAGGAAGACCTAAAAGTATTATCCTCAGATAGAAGTTCAATCACCTTAGAGTATTCTCCAATTTATTCCATTTCGAGTGAAGAAATAAACAATGAAAATTTCACAAAAATTTCGTTAATGTTTGGTTCGGTACCCAATAACGGGTTGGCAGGTTTTCCTGCTCTTCAATCCAGACAAATCCCAATCGGAGTACCCTCCGAGTTCGGCAATACAGTGGAGATTTTATCATCGACTATGAAAGAAATCGAAGGTAAGATAATTCCGATACCAGGTATAAAAAAAGATGGTGGAATGATTGCTTATAAATATGAGGTGAATGAGAATTATTACTCTGTTTTGCCTAATGATCAAGCAGTCAGCTTTGGTGAATTTGCAACTGTCCGAGGTATGCCGGTTCAATATTTTATCATTAACCCGGTTTCTTTTTCGCCAGCAGAAAATAAAATAAAAATTTACAATAAAATTGTCTTTAGAATCAATTACAGTCAAAATCAAAATAATTCCATTCCATCAAATTCATCAAAGGATAATTTTCTTGAAGATATAGTCCCAAATTTTGCTGTGGCGAAGAACTGGATTAAAGAAGCTAAAAATCAGCGATTGGATAAAGTGCTTCTGGAAAACAGTATGCTCGCAGCGGGCAAATGGATTCGATTTGAAACAAGGGAAGAAGGTATTTACAAAATCAGCAGATCGACTTTAGTCTCTTTCGGATTAGATCCAAGTGCTATCGATCCCAGAACAATAAAAATTTATAACAATGGCGGTAAAGCTTTATCCGAAATTGTTAATGCACAAAACCCAAACGATTTAGTCGAAAATGCCATTATTGTATCGGGGGAAACTGACGGCACTTTCAATAATGATGACTACATTTTATTTTATGGAAGAGGCACTAATTTTTGGGATTATGACACCGATGCAAAAACGATCAAAAGATATTTTCACCCCTACTCAAATGTTAATTATTATTGGATAACCTATGGTGGTTCCAATGGTAAACGAATTCAGGAAAAATTTAGCTTAAATTCAACACTTAAATTTGACCAGACATCCACACTTGCTTTTGCTAATTGGGAAGAAGATAAGATAAATATTGGTAAAACTGGCCGCATTTATCTAGGTGATGATTTTACTCAGTCTGTTTCTTCGCGAACATATATCAATAAACTTGATGGACGGATTGAAGGTACGCCGGTTAATTATAATTTTCGGTTTGTTAATGCATCGCCGGGTACAATTACATTTACAGCAGATGAAAATAACATTCAACTTTTTTCCCAATCTTTTTATGGTTATGGCGGTTCGGACTATTCATATGGAGCAGCACATTTAAAAAGTACATCGTTTAACGGATCAATGCCGGATTCTCGAAGTGTTCTCAAATTAAAATTTACTCCAACCTCTACAACATCAATTGGTTATCTCGACTTTTTTGAAATCAAATACGAGAGAGACCTTAAATCGTATGATGACAATTTAATGTTCTTCTCTAAAGACACTTCTTCGATAATTGAGTATGATCTATCTGGCTTCAGTTCAACAAACATTCGAGTATTTGATGTTTCCGATCATGCGAATGTTAGAATAGTGACAAATCCGATTATGCAGAGTGGAAGTGAATTTAGGTTTCAAAGCCTTGAAAGTACGGGAAGTGTTTCAAAATATTTTGCTGTTGGAAGCGATAAATTTAATACTCCGGTGAATCCAGTAGAAATACCAAATCAAAATTTACATGGTTTTTCAGATGGCGGAAAACTTATCATTGTCTACCACAAAAATTTGAAAGATCAAGCTCTAAGATTGAGAGACTATCGTAAAAACAATTCCAAACTTAATGTTTCAACCATTGCTGTAGATGTTAATGAAATCTACAATGAATTTTCCGGTGGTTTACTTGATGTTGTGGCAATTCGGGATTATATAAAATATGCCTACGAAAATTGGATAGTTAAACCCGAGTATGTTTTTCTTTTCGGTGATGGAACTTACGACTATAAGAACTTGGAGAAAAACGGCGATAATTTAATTCCGGCTTACGAAACAGTTGAAAGCCTTGATGAAATTTATTCATATTCCATGGATGATTTTTTTGCCCGTCTTGATGGTAATGATTCGCGCGTAGATATAGCAATTGGCAGACTGAATGTAAACTCATCATCAGAAGCTAAAAATGTTGTTGATAAAATAATTGACTATGAGACCAATCATGAAAAAGGTATTTGGAGAAATCTTATTACTCTTGTAGCTGATGATAATTTAACAACCTCAGGTCCCGATTTTGCGCCAAATACACAACAATCAGAGGATTTGGCAAACGCTATTCCAGTTTCCTTTGATTTATACAAAGTATATCTTGCCGCCTATCCCACTGTATTAACGGCTTTAGGAAGAACAAAGCCGGGTGTGTTTGATGAAATAATAAACTCAGTTAATCGCGGTACATTAATAATGAATTACGTTGGGCACGGCAGCCCGGAACTTTGGGCACATGAACGAGTATTTGTAAAGAGTGCCACGATTCCATTGATGATTAATAATAAATATTTTTTCTTAACTGCGGCTACATGCGATTTTGGTTACTATGATATTCCTGGAATTCAAAGCGCCACAGAAGCATTGATTACTAAAGAATCTAGCGGGGCTATTGGAGTTTTCTCTGCCTCTAGACCAGTATATTCGCAGCAAAATGCTAATCTGAACGAGGCTTTCTATTCGAGCCTTTTAGAAACACCTAGGGATACATTGAACCTTCCGATTGCTGTTGGAAAAGCTTACTTGAGGGCAAAACTGATCGGCGGAGGTGATTTACAAAATGATAATAAGTATCATTTGTTTTGTGATCCGTCGCTAAGGTTAAATATGCCTCAATATCCAGCAAGTATTGATTCGATTAATGGACAAAATTTATCGTTAGATGTTCAAATAAAAGCGCTCAGTAATACAAGAATTGAAGGAGTCGTGAAGAGATCGAACTCTATTAACTGGGATGATTTTAATGGCGAAGGAACATTGACAGTATTCGATTCAAAACGGCAGGTTAAGTTGGATCCTTTAAGTTCAGCTAATTTTCCGTTTTATATGTCGGTTCAAGGTGGAATTATTTTTAGGGGAAGAATTTCTATTAACAACGGCCGATTTGCATCAGATTTTGTTGTACCAAAAGATATTTCTTACGAAAATGCAAATGGAAAGATTGTTATGTACTTCTCTTCTCAACAAGAAGATGGGCTCGGGTATACTACTAAAGTCAAGATCGGCGGAACGGATACCACAGCTGTGAACGATGGCAAAGGACCCGAAATAGAAGTTTATTTCGACGATGCAAATTTTGAGAACACAAGCTTAGTTAATTCAAATTCATTGCTTAATGTAAAACTTAGCGATGAGACCGGCATTAACACTACTGGAACGGGTGTTGGACATAAGCTAGAGGGAATTCTAAACGAAAAATTTAACGAACCAATAGATTTTACCAATTTCTTTACAGGTGATATGGATGCCGGCGGAAAAACCGGATCAATCAAATACAAGTTTAATAATTTAGAAGCCGGCAATTATCAAATGCAAATTAAGGCTTGGGATGTGTTTAATAATCCCTCTTCAGAACTGATTTATTTTACTGTAGTCTCAGGGAATGATCTTTTCATTTCTGATGTTTACAATTATCCTAATCCGTTTTCTAACAATACTACTTTCACATTTCAAAAAAACAGCATCAGTTCCTCGGTAGATGTATATATAAAAATTTACAGCATCGCGGGGAGATTAGTACGAAGTCTCGATGCAAAAAATTTAGGTGATAATTTCGTAAAAATTGATTGGGACGGCCGTGACCAAGATGGCAATCAAATTGCAAATGGAACTTACCTTTACAAGCTTATAGTCATGAGTACAGATGGAACTTTTAATAAAAGTGTTTTAGGCAAAATGGCTATTCTGCGGTAAAATTATATGATCAAACATTATATAGATATCTTTGTTTTATTTTATATATTTAAATTCTTAAGAAATAATCAGTCGTTCAAAAATCAAATTAAATAAAAAGAACAATTCATATTTGGAGGATACAAAATGAGTGTACTATTTAGGATCATGATGGTCAGCTTGATGTTAATACTTGTTGGTAGATCGTCTTTTGCACAAGGTGAAGCTGCTGTTCCATTCTTACTGCTTGCCCCCGATTCAAGAGCTGGAGGAATTGGTGAATCTGGCACTGGATTAGCCGATAACTCGGCTGCAATATTCTGGAATCCAGCGGGGATTGCTTTTTTAACTGGCACCGAGATGAGTATAACTCACAGTAATTGGCTGCCGCAATTTCAGCTCGACCTTTTTTATGATTACTTAACGTACCGGCAATATGTTGAGGATTTAAGCGGAAGCGTTACGGCAAGTATTACTTATATGAACTTTGGTGAGTTTGTTCGAACCGGTCCGGATTCTCCTGAAGAATTAGGAAGATTTAGGTCGTTCGATGCAGCGCTTACTCTTGGGTTTGCTTCAAAACTTTCTGAAGATTGGGGATTAGGATTAAACGCAAGATTAATCCACAGCCGTCTCTCAGATCAGCCAACTGCTGAAGAACAAGGTAAAGGTGTTGCAACCTCAGTTAGTTTTGATATTGCCGCGATGTGGAGGCCTGCTACGTTTGTTCTGCCTCTTATTGATGAAGATATCGGTGAAAAAATAAGTATTGGTGTAAATCTCAGCAACTTAGGTCCTAAAATATTTTACATCGATCGCGATCAAGCTGATCCGATTCCAACTAATTTTAGATTAGGTTTTGCTTTTAATATTTTCAAAGATGAATATAACTCACTAATTGGCACTTTAGATTTCAGCAAACTGCTTGTGAGCAGAACTGGTACGCGAACTAAAGTTGTTAATATTAAAGGAAAAGATTCAACAATAACTATTTCAGAATCTGATGAATTTTATAAAGCAATTTTCACTGCTTGGGGAGACAAGCCATTTAGAGAAGAACTGAGAGATATTGTTACATCAGGTGGTTTGGAATACTGGTATGGACAACCTGGCGACTTTCTTTTCGCGCTTAGGGCGGGTTATTTTTATGAAGATCCAGCTTATGGCAATAGAAAGTTCATGACGTTTGGTGCTGGCATCAGATATGACATTTATGGATTTGATTTCAGTTACATCTCGGCAGCTGAAGAGAATCATCCTCTTTCCGATACTTTAAGATTCAGTGTAATTATTGGTTGGGGTGGTATTCCTGATAATACAAGAGGACTTCCAAGGGGAATTTAAAAAAATCATGTCCAAATTTCTTGCTTCAATACTTTTTACATTGATTATGCTGGGCAGTATATCTGCCCAATCATATTTACATAAAATTAATCCTTTTCCGAATTCTCCTTATGCTCAAGATACGATTAGAATTTTAGCGGTAATGGTAAATTTCCAAGAAGATAAAGATGCTGCAACTTTTGGAAATGGCAGGTTTGGGACTATATATTCACAAGATTATGGAACAGAAATTTTAGATCCACTTCCTCATGACAAACAATATTTTGAATCCCATCTTTTATTTGTTAAAAATTATTTTAATAAAGTATCAAAAGGCAAACTGGTCATTAATTACACAATATTACCGGATACTTTTTCTGTTTCAAAAACTATGAGGAACTATTCTCCTCCAACTAACTCAACTGATTTTACTCCAATCGCAGATTTTAGTTCAGAAGTTTGGACTAAAGCAGATCAGCTGTATCCGGGATTTAATTTTAGTGATTATAATCTTTTTGCAATTTTTCATGCAGGCGTTGGGAGGGACATTTCTTTACCGGGAAGCTTAGGAAATGAGAGGGACATTCCCTCGCTTTATCTCGGGCCTAAGGCATTTAAGAATATTTACGGCAGCGGTTTTGAAGGATTTTCTGTTTCAGGGGGAAATTTTAAAATATCTAATTCAATGATTTTGCCTGAAACTGAGAGCAGAGAACTCTCATCACTCGGAAACACTTTCCTTTTTGAGATTACGATCAATGGATTGATAGCGGCAAGTGTTGCTAGTCATTTGGGTCTTCCTGATTTATTTGATACTGAAACAGGATTAAGTGCTATAGGACGATTTGGCTTAATGGATGGACAATCAATTTTTGCGTACAATGGAATTTTCCCACCGGAACCATCTGCATGGGAGAAAATTTATTTGGGGTGGGAGCAGCCAAGTGTAATTGAACCTTTGCCTGGTATTTATAACATAACTCTTGCAGCTAGTGCTGTTGCAACTTTATCGGATACCCCAATAATCAAAATTCCTATTAACTCTTCGGAATATTATTTAGTTGAGAATCGGATTCGCGATGTAAACTCTGACGGGGTAAAAATAACATATATAATAAACGGGCAAACTGCTACAAAGACTTTTCCCAATGATACTGTAGGATTTCAAAGTTACGCTGTTGATTCAATTGACGGTGTTGTAACCAATATTGATGAATTTGACTGGGCAGTTCCTGGAAATGGAATCGTTATTTGGCATATAGACGAGAACATCATTAACTCTAAACTTGCTGAAAATAAAATCAATACTGATAAAAATCATCGTGGTGTTGATGTTGAAGAAGCCGATGGTATTCAGGATATAGGGGAGCAGTTTACAACAATTTTTGGCGATGTTGTAATCGGTGAAGGCTCGTCTGAAGATTTTTGGTTCAATGGCAATCCTGCTGTACTTTATGAAAATAAATTTTCGAAAGATACCAGGCCCAATACTAATTCAAATGGAAATGCTAATAGTCTAATCACAATCTCAAATTTTTCGTCAATTTCTAACAGAATGAGCTTCAGAGTAAGTTTTGGCGATTCAATTATCAAACCGATTTTCTCTAAAAAAATAATTCTTCCTGACAGCATAAATGTTAAGCTGACTCAGCTGCCTGGAGCTAATGAATTCCTAATTCTATCAGGTAAAGATTTATTATTGTTCGATCAGAATGGGAATTATAGAAAAACATTTTTACAGTTTTCTGACTTTAAACCGTATATCTTCAGCGACCAAAATGCCAACTTTGTCATAGGCGCGTCATCTTCAAAATTAAACTTATATAGAACCTTTCTAAATGATGAATTTCCGGTTATCGTTACCAATCTATTAAATAATGAAGATGTATCTTCTAGTCCAATATTTGCAAGAAACTCGATAATTATTACAACTAAATCAGGCAAGATTCTTCACTATACTATGGGCGATACTGCTCGATTTATCGAGACACTCGGTTCACAAGCGACAGAACCAATTATAAAAGCAGCATTTGTAAATTCCGGTTCAGATTATTCATTTATTACCAAAACGAAGTTTTTCGAAAATGGGAATGAGGTTTTTTCAGCAGACAATCTTAAGGATTTAGTATTAACAAAAAATGCTGCCGGAGAATTTATTTCTGCAATTCTTATCGGAAGTAATCGAATTTATTTTCATAGTTACACAAAAGGAAAGTTGGCAGATATCACTTTTCCTTCACACGATACAATTCATTCTCTTTCTGTTGGTGACTTAAAAAATGATGGCGAGAATTATATCGTGTTTACGCAAGGACAAAATATTCAGGTCGTAAACTTATTAGGCACTTCCGCAGAAAACTTTCCTTTTTCAGACCCAATGGAAATAGGTTTTGTGGGAATTCCGCTAGTTGCTGATTTTATTGGTGAT
>JBGSOQ010000243.1:0-6060 GCA_041739035.1 Ignavibacteriaceae bacterium
AATGCAAGTTCAACAAACTTATCCTTTGCATTCTCGTAACCTTCGGCAAAACTGATTATAGGTGAAAGTATTATTATATCACCTAAATCTTCTTTGAAAGTTGTTTTTAGATAATAAGTCTCGGATTGCAGAAGCACACATGTCCTGTCGAAAAATTTGCTATCGCGATTATAAACTTCTAAAACATGCGGCAGGAAAATGTAATCTACTTTTCTGTCTATAAGATCTTGGAAAAAACCATGTGCTAGTTCAACAGGAAAACAAAATGCAGATTCTTTCTTCTCAACTCCAACCTGCTTAACATTATCACCCAAAACTACTCTGAAGCCGAGTTGAGTAAAATAATTATAGTAAAGTGGAAAGAGAGTATTTGTAAGAAAGGACTTTGGGATTCCAACAGTTTTTGCATCACGAGGAATATCAGCGCGGTAAATATATTTATCAAAAACCAATTCCTGGCGAAGGTTTATAAGATTATTATCTTTTATGTCAGCGTGATGTTCTTCCTGAAGATTATAGTACTTGTTGCACGCACCACCGAAAGGATATTTTTTCCCATTAATGTGAATGATTGATACGCTGCACTTACGGTCGCATTTTTCAGCTCCACCAGCACAAACAAATGATTTCCCATAATCGACTTTTCTATTTATCAATTGGTCAAGATCGAAGATTTGCTCGCCTATCAAATTAAGTTCAAGTCTCTTTTTAATTTCAAGAGCGACGCCGAAAGCGCCCATCAATCCGGGATCGGGCGGAACAATTATTTCTTTTCCGGTTAACGCAGCCATTGCAATTGGAACAGCTTTATTATAACAAACGCCGCCTTGCATAAATATTTTATTTCCGTTTGGTCTATTTCCCTTTACTCGATTTATGTAATTCAAACAAATTGAATAAACTAAACCGGCAACAACATCATCTTTTGATAAACCTTCCTGCAAAGCATTTTTAATATCGCTGCTGATGAATGCAGAACACTGATCGTTAAAGTTCGGAGGGGTATTAGCTTTAAGTGCTATATCACCAATTTGCAAATAATTGACATCAAGTGATTCCTTTGCAGCTTCTTCGAGAAATGAACCCGTACCTGCCGAACATGCTTCGTTCATTGCATAATCTGATGGAACTCCCGAAGTTATGTACGTGTATTTAGCGTCTTGTCCGCCTATTTCGAAAATTGTATCTACTTCCGGGTCAAAATAAACAGTTGCTGTTGCATGTGCTATAATTTCGTTAATTACTCCTTTTGTTAAAGCATGAAGTCCGGAGATATGTCTGCCCGAACCTGTAACTCCGAGTCCAACAATCTTTATTGGTAGATCAATTTGATTGTGAAGACTTTTGTAGCATTCAATTGACGCATGTATCGGATCGCCATTAGTTCTCAAATATTCTGATGCAAGAATTAAGTTGTCACTTTTTCTTAGTAAAACTGCCTTAGTGGTAGTGGAACCAACGTCTAAACCTAAAATACATTCATCATTAGACTGAGCTTTTCCTCTGAATGATTTTTCAAACCTCACTTTATCTAGATGTAGTTTAAGATCATCGTGAAAAGTAAATGAAGAATGATTTTTAATAAATAATTCAGATTTATCTATTGCAGCAGTTGGATTGTTCAGAGCAAATACTGCAGTTCCCAAAGCCTCAAAATGAGTCGCTGCATGAGGAACAGTAAGTTCATCAAAATGATTTTCTAAAAACCTTTTCATCGCTCTGTTTTGCGATGCTCCGCCAATTAAAGCTACTTTCCAGAATTTTACTCGCGATGTTAATTCTATAATCTTTTGAGCCATCATACGTGACAGACCGGCAACGACATTTTCTTTTTCAACTCCTTTATTCAGTGCATGAGTGCAATCAGATTTACAGAAAACAGAACATCTGCCGGAAATATTGTACGGTTCACCATGAGTACCGAGAGCTATAGCATCATCAATTGATAAATTCATCCTTTTGATTTGCTGCAGAAAAAATTCACCTGTGCCTGAGGCGCATTTATTTCCGGTTATAGCCTTTGAGATTTTACCATTTTTATCAATTACGTAAAGAATAAAATTTTCACCTCCGGCACTGACAATTAAATCGGGTGATAGGTTTAGATAAGAAATAGAATTTTCAATCGCTTCGGATTCTGAAATAGAAGTAGCATTCACTAGCTCTTTAAATTTTCTGCCTGTAACAGCCACTTTATCCGGAATACCGTTGCTGAAAATTTCTTCAATTATTTTTTTAGGACTGCCATGATGCGGTACACTTAAATGGTTTTCAATCTTTATCTGACCATCAAGTTCTGATACAAGAACAGATGAAACTGTTGAAGCCCCTATACAAACGCCAAGGGCTTTCTTGGATGAATATTCGGATTCGTTAAATATTTGCATTAATAACTAAGTAAGCAGTAATGAAAAGGATTTATTGAAATTGATTAAAATCCTTAATTATTTATCATTTAAATATTAAACTATATTAAAAAATTTTCAGAAAAAAGACAGTTTAGCATTATTATTTGCTGATTTTCTCCATATCACAAATTAAGATTGTAGCTATACCAAATTGTTGACTTAGGCAAAATTCTTAATTATGTTTTACATCAATATATTGAAGGGTACATGAATGAGGGCATTTTACCGCTTCTTGTATTTATCGAGTATTACATGCTTATGGCACGAAATGATCTTCAAGAAGGCTGGCAGCAGAAGCAAGCCATTAATTCCATTCTCAAAACAAGAGTCATATAATAATCATGAGTGATTTCTTCAATAAAAGATTTTTTATAATGACATTCATGATGTTTTTGTTAATCTGGATATTTTCATTCATACCCTTCAATTGCTTTTTTCTCGATCCAGTTGCAAAAGCCATTAGCGATTTTGATGCTTATGATATTGTTTATTCAAGAATTAGGGAGGAACCTAAAGCTGATACAAATATTGTAATAATAAATTTAGGTGATCTTACAAGGTCAGAAATTGCTAATCAGATAAATATCATAAATTCATTTACACCAAAAGTAATTGCCGTTGATGCGATATTTCAGGAAGAAAAAGACCCTCATTCTGATCGCCTGCTTTCTGACGCTTTCTCAAGATGTTCGAACTTGGTTTTAGTGAACAAATTAGATTTGTTTAACGATTCCACGAATAGCTATGATACAATTCTAACCTCAATAAAAGATTTTAATAAATATGCCTCAAATGGTTATGCAAATTTGCCAAATGATGACAAGCTCAGCTTTAGGACAATAAGAGAATTTAGACCTTTCGCAAAATTGAATGGAATGAACGTTCCTGCTTTTGCAAGCAAGATAGTTGAAATTTATAATCCCGATGCATTCAATTTTTTAATGAAACGCAATCATGATATTGAAAAAATAAATTATGTGGGAAACTATAGTAAATTTTATTACTTGGATTCTCATCAGCTTTTAACAGGAGATGTTGATCTCAACTTTTTAAAAGACAAAATTGTGCTTATGGGATTTATGGGAATATCCTTAAATGAAAAAACTCTTGAGGATATTTTTTTTACACCGCTTAATGAACGATATGCGGGCAAGACTTTTCCCGATATGTACGGAGTGGTTATTCATGCAAATATTATTTCAATGCTTCTGAACAAAAAATATGTTAACGTCATGCCGCAGTGGCTTAGTGTTTTATTTGCAGTAATTCTAAGTTATGTAAGTGCCTATATTATTTTTACAATAAAAAGAAAATATAAAGATTGGTTTGGGATTCTTACTAAATTGTATATGCTTTTTATCTCTTTGTCAAATCTGTTCATCGGGGTTATGTTATTACATCACGTCAATTATCGCATTAATCTAACTCTTGCAATTGCTGTGGTATTTCTTACGGGTACTATTTTAGATATTTACAATAATTTTATTGGAAGAATTTTTACATCATTTAGAAGATGATTGATTCATGATAATGTCATAAATATCTATGTCTAAAACTAAAGAAATATTAGTGCTCATTCTGTTTTTTTTAGTAATTAACTGCTTTAGCTATGCACAGCAGTATGCATTTAAGATTCTTACTTTCTATGGCCAGGTTGAATATAGAACCTCTAGGTCTGATTCCTGGAAGAGAGCACAAATAAGTCAAAACTTGGAAAAAGATTTTGCAATAAGGATGGATGATAATAGTTACACTGCTTTAATTTATAGTGATGGTAGAACTATGGAGTTACAGAATAAGGGAATTTATGAGATTAAAGATTTGGAACAGAATATAATGAATTCTAAAATTTCTGTGACCCAGAAGTTTGCGAATTTTGTTGTACAGGAACTAATTAAAGATAAATCTCAAATGAAAAGTATGAAATTATTTGCCGCCGTTGTAAGGGTTAAACCAAATCATATTGAATCTGCAATTCCAGTCTTCAATTCATTTCTGGATCCAGAAATAAACTTGGTGTGGTACGAATATAATTTGAGCAAGATGTATGTCCTGAATATATTAAACTCCGAAAACACAACTATATTTATGGATTTAACGGAAGATACAACATACACATTGGACGCGGAAAAATTGAATCTTCGAAAAGGATTTATTTATAAATGGTTTGTTTTTGATGCCAACAATCCACAAATCGTTTCGGATACGAATTCCCTATTAGTACTTTCAGAAATGGATAGAAAATCAATACTAGATACAGTTGCAATTCTAAATGAAGAAATTTCATCTGATGAGACTCCATTAAATATTCTTTCACTTGGGACCTTTTTCGAAAGTAACAATTTGAATCTTGAAGCACTGGATCAATTTAAAAAAGTGATGGAATTAACACCTGAATCTGAAGAATACAGACTACTATTTGCAAAATTTCTGCTGAAAAATAAATTGTACGTAAAAGCATCCGAACTTTTTGAAGAAAAAATAATGGAATAATGAATTATCCATGAAGACTAAAATTTTATTCGTTTTATTTCTTGGATTTATAAATATCTATTCTCAAGAATTCGGATTAGGTCTGCTGCTTGACGATAGTCTTTATGCAAATAGTCCAACAGCCGCACCATTAATGCGCGGAGATTACAGTGATCTTCCTCCTTCAGCTTCGCTTAAAAAGAATGCACCGACTCCTGGAAATCAGGGTCCTTACGGAACATGTGCCGGATGGTCAACTGCTTATGCCGGAAGAACAATATTAGAAGCAATCAGAAATAATTGGACGGGAAACATAGTTAATAAAAACACATTTTCTCCTTCCTTCGTTTATAATCAAATAAGAGTTACGAAGGGTTGTGATGGCGGTACATCTTTGGTTGAAGCATTAGATGTAGTAAGAAATCAAGGCGCGGCTAAACTCAATGATTTTGGATATGATTGCGATAGGGAAGTGACTGCTCTAGATAAAGTCAAAGCGGTCGATTATAGAATAATTGAATATCGAGAAGTTGCTTCAGCTAAGACAGAAGAAAAAACAAAATACGTCAAAAAAAGCATAGCCGAAGGACATCCCGTAATTTTGGCAATTGACTGCCCTCCATCTTTTAGTTATGCGGGAGAGTTTTGGAATCCAAAGGATGATGAATATAAAAATTGGGGCCGAGGTCATGGAATTGCTGTAGTTGGTTATGACGACAATAAATTTGGCGGTGCTTTCGAACTGATCAATAGCTGGGGAACATTTTGGGGGAAAGATGGTTTTGCATGGGTGCGTTATGCCGATTTTGAATACTTCTGTAAGTATGCCTTTGAAATGATTGATAAATCTCTTCCGGATCCCAATATTCCTGATCTTTCAGGAACATTACAATTTCGGGAAAGTAACGGTTATGAAATGAAGACTAAGTTCAATGGCGAGTATTTTTCAATGGAAAAACCATACTATTCCGGAACTTTATTCGAGTTGAGAATTTCAAATAATGAACCTGCTTATGTTTATGCTTTTAGTACAGATTTAACTTTCAAAACTTATCGTATTTTTCCATTTGATGATAGAATGGTTGCTTATCTACCTTATCGTCAAAACAATGTTGCCATTCCGGATGAAGAAAGTTATAACATGTTAGATGAAACTCCTGGGATATCATATTACTGTTTT
>JBGSOQ010000250.1:0-2016 GCA_041739035.1 Ignavibacteriaceae bacterium
TTTTCGGCAAATTGAAAATTTCTCTCAATGGGCATCGTCAGTTGATTTTATTCAAGCGAATGAGCTTGAGACAAAAACTCTTTTTAATTATGATAGTGAATTGGAGATTGCAGCCGAAGTTCTGAAATGCGGAACAAAATGTCTCCTTCAAACTAAAGGTGAGCTTGGGGCGCATGCATATTATAAACGAAATAATAAGGATGAATCTATGTTCGTTGCTGCCGAAAAGGTGAACACAAATAATAAGGTTGGTTGTGGAGATATTTTTGGCAGTGTTTTCTTTTATAATTATTTAAAAACTAAAGATATTAATAAATCTATGATCGCCGCCAATTATGCTGCTGGGCAATCAGCATCTATTCAAAATTTAAAGGAATTAAAGCCGTGGAAATAAATGTACTCACATGATGTAATTAAAAATAGGATACTAATTGTTGGCGCTAATGGTCTTTTAGGGCAGCGTTTAATTGCTTTTTATGCTGCTAAGAAAAATCTTGAGATTTTGGGTTGTTCAATTGAAACTGAACCTTACTTTAATACAGTTACTTATGTTCGTTGCGATGTTACTTCGCGAGAAGATGTTAAGAAAGTTATCTACGATTTTTATCCGGATGTTGTAATAAATTGTTCCGGGTTCACAAATGTAGATCTTAGTGAAAAAGAGCGGGAAACCGCATGGAAGATAAATGTAAAGGGCGTGGAACACCTTGCTGAAGCCTGTAGAGCAATCGATGCTAAAATTATGCATATCTCTACTGATTATATTTTTAATGGTTTAAATGGACCCTATGATGAAAATGCAAAACCAGATCCACTGGGTTATTACGGACGCACAAAATTAGCAAGTGAAAATGTATTGAAAATAAGTGCAGTTACTTATTCCGTTATCAGAACAAATGTTCTTTATGGAATCGCAAATAGCAGACCGGATTTTGTTAAGTGGGTAATTAACAGTCTTACTGAAAATAAACAAATCAGAGTAGTTTATGATCAGATCAATAACCCCACATTTGTTGAAGATCTTGTCAGCGTAATAAACAAGATAATTGAGTTGAATAAATATGGGTTGTATAATATAGGAGGAAAAGATTATTTAAATAGATATGAGTTTGCATTAAAGATTGCCGATTATTTTAATCTTAATAAAAAATTAATTTTTCCAATAACCACGGAAGAACTTAAGCAGCCCGCTAAACGTCCCTTGAAAAGTGGACTGTTAACAACTAAAGCTGAAACTGAACTTGGATACAAACCACATTCAATAATTGAGGCGTTGGCTGTAATCAAAAAGCAACTTTTTCTATGAAATTATTATTTCTCACTTCATTTTTATCATTTCTGCTGGGCATTTGTTCATATCCTCAAAATAGTTTACCGGAATGGACTAAAGGAATTGTATGGTATCAAATATTTCCTGAACGTTTTGCTAATGGTGATAGTAATAATGATCCTACTGCCGACAAAGTTTTTTCGAACGATAATTTCACTCCAACTAACTGGACAGTAAATAAATGGACAAGCAACTGGTTTGAGCAAGGTAAGTGGGAGAAAAATCTGGGAAGAAAATTTCGCGATCATATCTTTCATCGAAGATATGGCGGTGATATTCAAGGAATCATCAATCGATTAGATTACTTGAAAGATTTAGGAGTCGGGGCAATATACCTTAACCCCATTTTTGACGCTGTTTCGCTGCATAAGTATGATGGCTCAACTTTTCATCACATTGATGTTAATTTTGGACCAAATCCAATTAGCGATCAACAAAATATAAAAAACGAAATTCCTAACGATCCTTCAAAATGGATTTGGACTTCAGCTGATTCAATTTTCTTAAGGCTGATCGAAGGAGTTCACAATCGTGGGATGAAAATTATTATTGATGGAGTTTTTAATCATACTGGAATTCAGTTTTGGGCTTTTCAGGATGTTGTCAAAAATGGTGAGCGTTCCAAATATAAGGATTGGTATATCATCAAATCATTCGATAACCCGGCAACTTCAAAAAATGAATTT
>JBGSOQ010000251.1:0-2886 GCA_041739035.1 Ignavibacteriaceae bacterium
TATTCTGCTTCCTGTAAGAATAAAAATTAAATCTCCGGGTTGTGCTTTTATTTTAGCAGCAAGATTTTTCTTTTCTTCATCAGTTAAAAATTTTGCTATGGGCGCCTCAAGTTCACCGCCCTCTTTCACTCTCATCCAGATTAAGCCGCCAGCGCCAAGTTTCTTAACAAAATCTGTAAGCACATCCAGTTGATTCCTCGTGTAATCTCCGCAGCTCTTTGCGAGCAAACCAGTAATTATTCCACCCGAATCAATTTGATCCTTGAAAACTTTAAAAGTGGTTTGCGAGAACACATTATTCAAGGTTGTTAGTTCAAGGTTAAATCTTAAATCGGGTTTATCACTTCCATATTTTTCCATTGCCTCCTCAAAAGAAAATCTTGGAACGGGCAATTCTAATTCTAAATTCCAGATTTCCTTGTAAAATTTTTTCATCAACCCTTCAATCATTTGAAAAATATCTTCTTGATCAATAAAGGACATTTCCACATCAATCTGAGTAAACTCCGGCTGCCTATCGGCGCGCAAATCTTCATCTCTAAAACATTTAACTATTTGGAAGTAACGATCAAATCCTGATACCATAAGCAATTGCTTATAAGTTTGAGGTGATTGCGGCAAAGCATAAAATTTTCCTTTATGAATTCTGCTTGGTACAAGATAATCTCTTGCCCCTTCGGGGGTGCTTTTCATCAGCACAGGAGTTTCAATCTCCACAAAGTTATTTTCGTCAAAATATTTTCTGGTTAATTGATACATCTTATGCCGGAGCAGAAATTTTTTTTGAATCGACGGTCTTCGCAAATCCAGGTACCTATATTTCAGTCGGATGTCCTCACTTGTATCAATTTTATCTTTAATTGGGAATGGCGATGTCTTGGCATGATTCAAAATAACAAGCTTATTTGCCATAACATCAATGTGGCCGGTTGGCAGCAGAGGATTATCCGTTTCCAGCGGTCTTTTTCTAACAGTTCCTTCAATTGAAATAACAAACTCACTTCGCAATTCTTTAGCGGAATTATGTGCATCTTCACTAAAGCTGGGTTCAAAAACAACCTGTGTAATTCCATAACGATCGCGTAAATCAATAAATATTAAGCCACCGAGATCGCGCCTTGTATCAACCCAACCGTTAAGAACAACTGATTGTCCAATGTTAGTTTCTCGGAGTTCACCGCATGTTTGTGTTCTGGTCTTAAAGGTAATTTCGTTCATTTCTCTTTGCTTGTAGATGATTTTTGAGGGCTAAAAATACTTAAATAAGCGAGGTCAAACAAATTAGATAGCTTAAGGATGAATTCCCTAGCTCATTATGGTTAACCTTTTTTCTTTGAGAATATTGAATATTGAACAAGTGCCGAAGGCATTCCTACGGAAGAAAAATGAATTACGAATTCCATTTATTAAGTTGAAAATGGACAATTAGATTCGTTTTACTTTGTATCTTGGTGTCTTAGTGGCAGTAATTTAACTCTAATTGCCACAAAGTCTCAAAGGCTCTAAGTAACACAAAATAAGTCAATAATCATTAAATTTGTGATATGAATACCGTTGAACTCATTCGCAAAAAAAGAAATGGTATTTCGCTTACAAAAGGTGAAATACAATTTCTGATTTCTGCTTATCTAAAAAACAAAATACCCGACTATCAATTCTCTGCCTTTCTAATGGCAGTTTATTTCAGAGGGATGAATGAAGAAGAACAATCCGCATTAACAAATGCAATGATTAACTCGGGAATTGTCGTCAATCTAAAAAGTATAAAAGGAATTAAAGTTGATAAACACTCAACCGGAGGAGTTGGTGATAAAACTTCCTTGATAATTGCTCCAATTGCGGCGGCGGCGGGTGTTAAAGTTCCAATGATTTCGGGACGAGGGCTTGGACACTCGGGCGGAACATTAGATAAGTTAGAATCCATCCCCGGATTCAGAACTGATTTATCCTTGAGTGAATACAAAACCGCTTTGAAAAAATGCGGTGCTGTTTTAATCGGACAAACAAAAGAAATAGCTCCGGCTGACAAGCTAATTTATGCCCTTCGTGATGTTACAGCAACTGTTGAATCAATTCCGCTGATAACTGGCAGCATAATGAGTAAAAAAATTGCAGAGGGGATTGACGGATTAGTCCTTGATGTTAAAACAGGCAGCGGCGCTTTTATGTCCGATGAAAAAGATGCTTTTAGGCTTGCAGATTCTTTAATTAGAACAGCAAAATCTTTTGATAAAAAAGTAATTGCGTTTATTACCGATATGAACCAGCCGCTTGGCAATTACATTGGGAATTGGTTTGAGGTTTACGAATCTATAAAAGTGCTACGCGGTGAAAAAGTTGACGATCTTTTGGAGTTGTGTTTGAATTTAGCGGGAGCAATGATATATTTAGGTAAAAAGGCCGGTTCAATAAAAGAAGGAAAAGAGATTTCTCTTGAACTGATAAAGAATGGAAAAGCATTTGATAAATTTGTTGAAATCGTAAAGCATCAAAAGGGCAATATCAAGTTCTTATACAATCCGGAAAAATACCCAAAGTCCAAATTCTCAGATAAAATACTTTCTCCCGAGAAAGGATATTTGTCTGCAATCAATAATTATGAAATTGGTATGGCGGCTTTGGAGCTGGGCGCAGGAAGAAGAACAAAAGAAGATAAAATTGATCCAAAAGCAGGTATAATTTTTTATGCTAAAATTGGCAACCAATTTAACAAGGACGATGTTTTAGCTGAAGTGTTTAGTGACAACAAAACTAAAATCAGAATTGCTCAAAGCAAAATATTAGACTCGTTGAGTTTTTCTGATAAGAAGATTGAAAAACAAAAACTTATCAAAAAAATAGTAACTTAAATGAAAGGATACACTTTATGGCATCTAAAAAAGAAAT
>JBGSOQ010000268.1:0-10733 GCA_041739035.1 Ignavibacteriaceae bacterium
AATCAATTGAAATGGATGCTCAAAGATTAACAAGGAATGGAATTTATACTTCATCGGAAATTAATCTTTATATTGACAAAAACTCAAAAGCATTCTTTGATATAATGACTGGTTTTGTCGAACCAAATAATTTGCTCATACGTAATAATATTTTTATAGGAAGATTTGCAACCAGATTATTTATGCTGCGTGATTTTGCGGATGATGTACAGCTTGGTTTCATCAACATTGCAAAGGAAGATTTAGAACTTTATTTAATAGATAGTTTCAATCTGCCAAAGGATAATAATCTGAAATTTTGGGTAAGAGATGAATTTTATAAACTCATCAAACTGCTTTTTGAAGAAGCGATGATTGTGAAAAACTTTTCTTTTAAGCTTAAAATATTTAATTACTATTCGCAGATTTATTACTTGCCGAGAATTTGCAGAATTGCGGCATATAATTACGATATTTTTAAGGCAAAATATCATCGTGGCATTAAAACCGAAGTTTCTGCTTATTTGCTTGCAGCTAAGCTTTCAGTAAAATTATTTATTAAAGAAATTTTTTAATCATTTGTATAATCAATCTCAATTATCTTTAAACCAGGCAATTAAAACTGCGGAGCAGGAAACCTTCAAACGAGGCTTCAAGCTTTGGCTGATTACTAAATTGTTTATACCAAAAGCAAAACGCGGATATGTATTTCTGTCTCACATGTATTTCCGATGGCTTGACGATTTTGTTGACAATCCTCGAAATGATAATGCGGCCAAGAAAAACTTAATCAGTCGCCAGCGAGAAATAATTCAAATGGCTAATAGCAGTTCCAAGTTCAGTGCTAATTTCGAAAAAGAATATTATTTATATTATTTTATCAGGTATTTAAATGAAAATCAGCAGACTTATTTTCTTAAGTCTATTTACGACGTCATTAAATCTTTCGAAATGGATATAGGCAGGCTTGAAGGCGATGGGATTTTCTCGCGGTCTGAGTTGAAAGAATATTTAGCCCTTTTAAATGAAGCTATCTTCAGGCTTTCATTGGTTTTTATACCTTTTAAACAAAATCCTGAGGGGATAAAAGGTTTTATCGGAAATTTTTTCTGGTTTGTTTTAGCGATTCGAGACTTTGAGGAGGATGTAAAATCTGGATTTATCAACATTAGCAGAGAGGATATTAGAATATTTAACCTAAATGCAGGCAATATTTTAACGAATTCCAATCGCTTTTTATGGTTGAACGAAAACTTTTCAAAAATCTTTGAAATTATGGATGAAGAATCTATAACATTTAAAAGAATGCCATTATTAGTTAAAATTATTTGGCTGCCGAGCTATTTTAATTTGTTGGGTGAGTTGAACAGATTGAAATATTATAAATATGAATTTGCTTCAGAATTCAAAAAAAATTACTTGAAAGAAATTAAATCGTTCATTGAAGCAATGGTTATTTGCTTAAGATTTTCAATTAAAGTTCTCTTTAAATAAAAAATTAAGCCCTCAAATCTCTTCTAAAAAATTCAAATCAGTTCCGTAAGTTTCTTTAAGGTGGTAGAGGGCAAACAATGCTATTCCGATACAGACAACTCCCACAATCAAAGCAGAATTGATCATTCCAAACGGATGTCGTAACGCTTCAAATGCTAAAGTAATGGGAACAACCGAACCTCTAATAAAATTCGGAACCGTTGTTGTAACTGTTGATCTTAAATTCGTTCCAAACTGTTCGGAAGCCGTAGTTACAAACACTGCCCAGTATCCGATTGAAAATCCCAGTAGAACACAAAGCGTATAAAAAAGAGTGAGCGATAGTCCATTAATAAATAAATACACTAAAATGAAGACACTTGTTAATGAAATAAATATACCGACAACTTTCTTTCTGCTTTTCATAATCTGACTTAAGAAGCCGCTTGTAAAATCACCGAAGATTAAACCAAGATATGTGAACAAGATTGATTGCCCGGCAACAATTGGTTCATTCACGCCAATCACTTTTCCAAATTCCGGTGAGAAAGTAACAAGTACGCCAACGACATACCAAATTGGTAATCCGATTAAGATGCAATAGGCGTATCTTAGAAATCTATCTTTTGATGTGAAAAGTTTTAGAAATTTTCCCCTCCCAACTTTTACAGTTTGCAGAGATTTGAACATCCCCGACTCATACATTTTAATTCTCATTATTAATAGAACTATTCCCAGAACTCCACCAATAATGTAGGCTGTTTGCCAGGGGAAGAGATCACCAATAATTGCTGCGAAGATTGCACCGCTAACACCAATTGTTGCAACTATTGCCGTTCCATAACCTCTTGTTTCTTTGCTCATAACTTCACTTACCAAAGTAATAGCTGCACCGAGTTCACCAGCTAGTCCTACTCCAGCTATAAATCGTAAAATTGCATACATATCAACAGAAGTAACGAAAGCATTTGCAAAGTTTGCCGTCGAGTATAAAAAGATAGAGCCGAATAAAACAGAAAGTCTTCCCTTTTTATCACCCCAAATCCCCCAAATAATTCCGCCGATTAACATTCCAGCCATTTGCATATTCAAAAGATATACACCGACTTTAATTAACTCATCTCCCCTAATCCCGAGATCCGTTAGGCTTGAAACTCTCACAATTCCGAATAGAATTAAGTCATAAATATCTACAAAATAACCGAGTGCTGATACAAGAACAGTTGTGTTGAATAGATTTTTAAAAGTAATTTCATTTCTAGCTTGCATAATTTCTTCAGATTATTTTATATAGAGAAAGTAAAATAATTTAAGGTGAAACTAAAAGATATTAACCTAAATAACAAAGCTTAAGGTCAAATTTGAGAAGGTAAGTAAAGAAGTGCACCCTGCGGGACTCGAACCCGCGACCTGCTGATTAAGAGTCAGATGCTCTACCAACTGAGCTAAGGATGCCCACAAAATTAAATATTTCCATCTGGCTTTCAAAACTTTTTCCACATTTACATTGTTAAGTCACAGACATTATCAACTGAATAACTTATATTTCAGAATCCAATTTCAATTAATAATCAATAATATCTAATACTTAAATAGAAAGGAACATTACTATGCCAATAAGAAAAGCGAATGCTGAATGGAAAGGGAATTTGGTGAATGGTACCGGAACTATTTCTTCCGAAAGCGGCGCACTTACAAATATTGCTTATAATTTTGTTTCAAGATTTGAGCAAGGAATCCAAACTAACCCTGAAGAATTAATTGGAGCGGCTCATTCGGCATGCTTCACAATGGCACTAGCTAATTCATTAGCTAAAGCCGGGTTTACTGTAAATTCTGTAAAAACAGACGCTAAAGTTCATATTGATAAACTTGAAGCAGGATTTACAATAACCAAGATTGAACTTGAAACCGTTGGTGACGTTGCCGGAGTAGATGAAAAAACTTTTCTGGAGCATGCTGAACAAACAAAAACGGCTTGTCCGGTTTCAAGAGCGCTTACAGGACCAAAATTGATTTTAAACGCAAAGCTAAAATAAGGTTTTCAGTTTTGTCGTTTTTAAGGAGGTTGTCTTAAAACTGTCTTTTCAGATTTGTTTCGGAATCTTACTATTCGATTACGAAATGAATTTGAGACCTGAAACCGTTTCAGGTGGACAATTATGAACTTCTAAGGCACCTCCTTTATAGCTTAATGATCGACTACTAACGAGTCATACTTAATATGTCGCTGAACATAAACAGCAACATATGAACAAGTCGGAATAATTTTCAGTTTGTTTTCCTCAACGTAACTTAAAGCAGATTTAACAAGCTCCGCCGCAATTCCTTTTCCCCTGAGCTCAATTGGAACGTACGTGTGGTTTAGATTTAAGACGTTACCCACCCTTACATATTCAAGATGTGATTCCAATTTATTAACTATCACATAGAATTTTTGTTTTTCAACATCGTGGATTACTTCCATCATCTCTCCTCTACAAAAGTGTTTTTTTTAATTCTTTGTAGGCAAGAATGAGTAATTTTGATCGTAATAAAGCATTTGCTCTACAAAGTCATCCGGATATTCAATCTTAACATCAACAAGTTTCTCGCCATCATAAACTGGTTTCAGTAAGGGATTAATAAAGCCTTTGTATGGCGCAATATTAAGTTTTTCATATCTTACTTTTACTTCTTTATGAAGTTCTTTATCAACTTTAACACCGTAAGTTTCAACTAAATTCTGTGCCGCTTCAAAATCACCTTCGGAAGTAATTCTTTGAGTTTCGCGCAATAGCTGTCCGAATAATCCTCTAAGTTTTTGATAATCATTTATGACAAAATAAGTTTTACCATCTCTTATTTTCTTTTCAATAACATTCTCATTCATTCCTTTTTCATAAACCCATTTTGATATCAATTGTCTATTTCTCATGTGGGGCTCCTCTATGTTTTCTCCGAGCTCAATTCTATTAAGCTGAAGCATTAGCCCGTTTCTGATATATTTATCATACTCAGCTTTACCGACTTCTGTATTCGGCATAACACCGATATCAACAAGCTTTTTATCCACTACATAGTATAACGCAACTAGATCAGCGCGGGCTTCTTCAATTATGGAAGCATAATTTTTTAAACTTTGCTTTGGTGTCCCAACTCCGGGTTTAATTTGACCTGAAGCATGACCTATAACTTCATGCATATCGGTATGAAGATTATCTGCTAAAGCACCATATTCGTCGGCTCGCTTAATTTCTTCTTCCGCAAAATAAAACTCCTTAAATACTTCTTGAGAACCGGCTTTGTTGTAAGCATCAACAATGTTTCCAAGATTAACAGATTTTGATCCGTGGTTTTTTCGAATCCAATTTGAGTTCGGCAAATTTATACCTATTGGAGTTGATGGTGAAGCATTTCCACATTCTACAACTACTGTGATTACTTTAGCAGAAATTCCAACAACATCTTTCTTTTTATATTCATCCGGAATCGTGGAATTATCTTCAAACCATTGAGCTTGCCTGCTTATGGCGTCAATCCTTTTTGTGGCCTCCATATCCTTGAATGAGACTATTGCTTCGTATGACCCTTTAAAACCGAGAGGATCATCATAAACTTCAACAAAACCACTTACAACATCTACTCGTGAAGTTGTATCCTGAACCCAAAGAATATTGTAATCATCCCAAGTTTTTAAATTTCCGGTTTTATAATACTCTATTAATTTCTTTAGAGTGGATTTTTGTAAATCATTTTCCGCAACATTGACAGCTTTTTCCAGCCAGTAGACGATTTTTTCAATAGCCGGCGAGTACATTCCACCCATTTTCCAAATTTTCTCTTTCAGTTTTCCATTTTCTTTAATCACTTTAGAATTCAACCCATACCAAATTGGAGTCGGGTCATTTTTAGATAACATACTGCCATAATAATTCTCAACTTCTTTTTGATTTGTTCCCTCATAAAAATTTACTGCAGAAGTTTTAACTAGATCTACACCTGATGCGAGATTTACTTTTTGAGCATCAATATTAGGATTAAACATTATTGGAATTAATTTTGCATATAGATCATCTATGGTTTCCACTTCAGCAATCGGGAGTAATTTTGCATCTGAATTTAAGAGTAACAATTTGAAATATTCTGCAGAATAACCTGGCATGAATTTCTTATTTGCATAGTGATGATGAATTCCATTTGAAAACCAAACCCGTTTTGCATAAACCATGAAATTTTTAAATTCATCAGATTGTCTATCACCATTGTAAGATCTGACGATAGCATTTAGTACTTTTCTAATTAATAAATTGTTGCGATAATTTTGATCGTAGTAAATATCCCTGCCCGCAAGTGCTGCTTCATAGAGATAGTATACAAGTTCTTTTTCCTTCAATGATAATCCCTCAAATCCCGGTACTTGATATCGGACTGTTGCTAAATCCGCAAATTGTTCAGTTTGATACTGGAAATTGTCTTCCTTTAAATCGCTTTGAGTCAAATCCATTTTATCTTCATTCTTTTCACATCCTATTAATAACAAAAGTAGTAACGAGAATGGTAATAATTTTTTCATGATATTCTGTCAATTAATTGTGATTTATTAGTTAATTAGATAAAACTATAACTGTCTATTCATTCTTCTATTTGCAAGTTTAATAGAATCTTGTCTGGCAATCAATTCATTTCTTTTCTTATTTCTTTCAACAATTAAATCAAGATAATCATCAAGCTGGTCTTTAATATCATTTTCAGAAATTGTTGTTGCCGACGGATTATTTACTAATTCTTTCCAAGGTTGTAGAGAGTCAAAATCATATTCATCAAATACTATCACTGGTGTTCCATAAGCAAGAGTTGATTCCTCATCGGCTGTCACAATCCATTGATCTGCCCAATTGTAAACCCATTCTGCATCCTTTTCATACAGACGAACACATGAATGACTTGCAGGATAACCAGGCATTTCGTACTGATGTAACGCTATTCCTTCAAAATTATCAAGATTAAAATTCCATTTCAAAATCCATTCGTCATCAAACGTGCTCTTAGTTTCTTCTGCCTTCCAATTAGTATGAAACAATCCATTTGGAGTTGGCGTCTCTTCCTTCCCGGTGCTTGCTGGCCCCCACAAAATCAAATTTCCTAATTGATACGCTGCGAAAGCCTGAACCCTTTGTGAAACTAAAATTAATTTGGGAATCTGAAAAGCATTCTCAACTATTAAAGGAAAAGGCGAATAATATTTCCAGTTAGTTACAATTGTATCCGGTACAATAAGAGCGTCTTTCTTTTTTATATTTTTTCTATCTATCCTATTCAAAGCAAGAATTATTTCCGTTCCTTTTTGTCCGAATTTGTTTTGTAAACTTAAATAACTATTCCCTCTTTTCGGGTAAAAGGTCGTATAAGCAACGGGTCTCTTTGAGAATTCTCTTATAAGAGAATCGGAAACAGAAGTAAGTTTAATCCGCAATGAATCTTCACCGGTCATTACGTATTTTTCGTCCTTTTTGCAACCAGAGCAAAGAAAAAGACAATTAAGCAATAAAACAGTGAAAGAATATCTAGATACTATACGCATTCTATAAAATATCTCTTATTTTAAGGGCTTCATACAATTGTTTGTAGTTCAAAAACTGTATTGCGTCCCAGCCAAGTTGCTTCGCAGCCAAAGTATATTCTGCTATGTCATCTACATACAAATGTTCGCTGGCTGGAACTTTAGATAAAGTTTCAACGGTATTGTAAATTTTTTCTTCGGGCTTAACCGAGCCAACTTCAAAGGACAAAACTAGGTGATCGAAATAGGATAAAAATTTGTAATTCTCCCAACCGAATTTTTTGTGAAGCGGATCAGTGTTGGATAACAGAATCAGCTTAAACTTTTTCTTTAAGATGGGAAGAAGTGAAATAACATCAGTATTGGGGGTAAATATGTCCGAATAAATTTTTGAAAAAGTTTCCGAGTCGACTTTATGGTTAACACCTGATAATGCAATATCAATAAATTCTTCTTGGCTGATCATTCCTTTTTCAAATGCTCGGTGGACGTGGTAATTTTTCTTATGATGATCTAAAAATTTCTTACCTAAGTTCTCTTCTATTTTATCAAATTTTCCAGCAGCAATTTTATAGTCAAAATTTATTAGTACGTTGCCGAGGTCGAAGACAATTATGGAGTATTTATGTGAGGACATCAGTTGTTAAGAAGATTCTGCAAATAGTTAATAGTAAAAATATCGGTTTTAATAGTTAAATGAAAAATGAAAATGGTTATTTTAAAGTACGATAACCGAATGTTTTTTATTGAACCATAAAAATTACCTGGTATGAAATGAACATAAAATTAATTTTCGCAATTCTTTTAGGTTACTCCGTTTTTAATTTTGCACAATTAAACTTAGGTCCAATTGTGGGCGGTGTGACTGAAAACTCAGCAATAGTTTTAGTTAAAACTTATAAACCGCAGAGCGTTCAGATTGAATTATTCTCTGAGGAAAATCCCCATCCATCCATTTACTCTGAAACAGTCATGAGTGATACTAATAACTACAATTACACAAAGATTCAAGTTCATGGCCTAAATCCTAATACAAATTATTTTTACCGCGCAATCGTGGACAACATTAAATCAAAACGTTGGCATTCATTTAAGACTTTCCCTTCTGAGAAGGATTACAGCTTCTCTTTTGGATTCGGCTCATGCCAGCAATCGGGCTATTCTAAATGGAATCCTGAAATATTTCCAGTAATAGCTCAAGATTCGCTACGTTTCTTTATTCAAATTGGAGATTGGACATATCCCGATTCAACTGAAAAAAAATATGGTTACAGATTTAACACCAGCATGGACTTAATAGAAAAAACTTATCAGTCAAAATACAATTACAATTATCCGTTTGTCGGCGAAGTTTTATCTCAAATGCCGATAATGTATGATTATGATGACCATGATTTTGCTGCCAATAATCCGGATGGGACTGATCCTGCTAAGCAAAATTCTCTTTGGGCATACAAAACATTTTTTCCTCACTATCCATTGAAAAACCCTGACAATGGCATATGGCAGAGTTTTGTTTTGGGAGATGTAGAATTTTTTATTCTCGATTGCCGATCCCAAAGAAATCCCAATAAAAATGCTCTTGATGTAAATGGAAACTTCAATCCGCCGGACAAACATTCTCTTCTTGCAGGATTTAATATTTCCGGTGAAAATCAGCTTGATTGGTTTCTTAATGCATTAAAAAATTCTATTACAAAGTGGAAGGTTATTGTTTCCACCGTTATGTTTAATACTGGATATGCAAAAGTTTTCCATAATGCGGAGCTTATAAAAAAATATCCTTGGATGAAAGAAGATGCAGCGGATAAATGGCCGGGTTTTCCTCAAGATCAAACTGCCTTAATGAAAACCATAAACGATAACAAAATAAAGAACGTATTTGTAATTAGTGGTGACAGTCACTCCTCCTACATCGATGATGGTACTAATTCACTCATTCCCGAAATAAGTGCATCAAATCTTGACGTTAATAACTCGCTGCTGCATAAAAAATTGGAAGAAGGCGGAATTAGCATTTGGAATCAAGGAACTTACGATGAGAACGGACACACTTATGGTAAAGTTAGTTTTATCTTTGGTGAAGAGGTTTATGCACTACTAGAAGTGATTGATGAAAAGGGCAAAACAGTGGTTTCTTACCGCCTGTATGCACAATAGATTTAGAAACTTCATTCAATAACAAAAACTTCATCGGCAATTCCGGTGTTAACCTCAATTGATTCAACTGAGAAATTCATAGTTTGATTTCCCAGGTATTGTTTGATCGTAAAGGGATAACGGATTCCATTAATTGTACGATAATCATCAAATTCAGTAATCTGTTGAAACTTACCTTGAGGAGTGATGATATCCTTAGCGTCACGCATCTTCAGACCTGTTTCCATATCATAATACTGAAACCATTCTGCACCATTAGGAAAGGTTAACACTATTTTATATGCTTCTCTCTCATTAATTCTTTCTAATCCCTCGTACCGCAGTCTAACATCAAAACTTTCCGGGTCAAGAATTAGGTTCATAATAGCATCGAAGCTGAGTTTTATTAATTCATCTCCTGTAATATCCTGGCTGGTATCTCCGATTTTTTTAATTCCTTTTGCTCCGTCGAAGATTATTTCCTGCACAACTTCGCCAACAACCATCTTTTGAAGCAACTTATTCGGCGCTTTCTGGAAAAGCATTATATTCGTTTCTACGCCTTCTACCAAACCTTTCACCTGAGTAATGCGATCATTTACACTGCGAAGTAAATCCTCGCTCCCAATCGCAAAAACATACTTCTTTAAGATTTCCTTGGCATAACCAATATTTGTTAACACTATTAGTGAAGAGTCGTAAACAGACTCGGTTGAGTCTAAAACTGCAGGAAATAACTTTATAGTTTTTGAAGAAGCGACTGGAATTATCGTGAGAGAAATAAAAATGATAATAAGTAATGTGCTTTTCATAAATGCTCTCCGGATAATTTCTCTTTCTTTACCCATTAAAAAATAATGATTACTTATGAAAAATGTACGATGTATATGCAATAATTAATTTTATCAATTCTAATTTATTCCTATAATTAAACTTCAAATTAAAGCAAAGTAATAAAAATGAAATTAATTGTAACCTTTATCATCTTTATATTCACATGTCAACTAATTTTTAGCCAAGATCACTTTAACGTGAGCGGTTTAGTGGTTGAACGTGAGACGGACTTACGTCTGAGTTTTGCGAATATTAGAGTAGCAGAATCAACCTTGGGAACGGCTACAAACAAAGGCGGTCAATTTAATTTGAAACTAAAAAAGGGGAGTTACAAGTTAATAGCTTCTTACATTGGATATATTTCCGACACAGTTTTCATTGATGCGAATAACGATGTTACAAATTTAATTTTCAGGCTGACTGAGACTAAAATAAATTTACCTGAAGTTGTAATTATTCCGGGAATAAATCCTGCTATTGAAATTATTCGCAAGGCTATTGTTAAAAAGCGAGAACGTGAACAAAAAATTCTAAGTTACGAATTCGAGGCTTATACAAAAGGATTAATCCGAACTGAAAACGACATCAATGCTGGTCAAAGCAACGTTTCAATGGGAATCGGCTCAAGCGATTCTTCAGAATTAAAGATAACAGGTATTCTCGAAAACCAAAGCACGGGATTTTATAAAAAGCCAGATAATTACAAAGAGATAATTTCAGCCAGAAAACAATCAGCTAATTTCCCTCCATCAATAAATATTTTAAC
>JBGSOQ010000269.1:0-4065 GCA_041739035.1 Ignavibacteriaceae bacterium
CTGATAAAAAAAATACATACATCGATTTTGGTGAACGCGGAAGATATAATGCCAAGAACAAGCTTAATGATCTTACCGGAAAAGAATGGATTAAATTCTCCAAATCATGGTTCATACATCGTCCCCCGAGGCGAAAGGAAGAAGAGCTTCTTCATCCAGCAAAATTTCCGGAATCTCTCATAGAAGAGTTCATTGCCTTTTTTACAAAGGAGGGTGAATGGATTTTAGATCCATTTTTAGGCACCGGAAGTTCGCTGCTTGCCGCTGGTAAATTAAAAAGAAATGGTGTGGGGATTGAACTCTCAAAAGATTATTACAATTCATCCAAAAGAAGAATTAAAAAACAAAATTATTTATCAGAACTAATTGCAATTAATGGTGCATCGGAAAGCTTAAAAAATCTCATTCATTCAAAAATCAAAAAAGATATTTTATTTGATTATGTGATTACTTCTCCTCCATATTGGAATCAACTTGAGCGAAACTCTTTGCGGCAAAAAGTGAGGCTGCAAAAAGGACTATCAACAAAATATTCAGAAGATTCTGATGACTTGGGAAATATTACTGACTATAGAGTTTTCATTCAGAGACAGGCAGAAATTTTTGATAAAGTTTATGATTGCACTAAACCAAACTCTTATCTTACCATCATTACAAACAATGTTTACTTCAACGGAAAACTATTTCCACTTGCGTTCGATACTGCAATATCTTTAACTGATAGAGGTGAAAAATCGTGGATTCTGAAAGATGAAAAGATCTGGCTTCAGGATGACAAGCCTTTAGTTGCACTTGGTGTAAATAACGCTTGGGTTGCAAATCGGCATCACCAGTATTGTCTAATATTTCGAAAAGAAAAAACTAATAAATAATGCAAGATCTTTTTTTAAATACTGATGCTTTAACGGTTTCACAACTCACTAAACAAATTAAACTTATCTTAGAGGAAAATTTTTCAGAACTATCTGTCATCGGGGAGATATCAAATTTCAAAGCGCATGTTTCGGGTCATTGGTATTTCAATCTAAAGGATTCCAATGCTGTAATCTCTTGCACAATGTGGAAAGGATTGAACAACTATGTCTTTTTCACGCCCCAAGATGGGATGAAAGTTGTGTTGGGGGGAAGAGTCACAGTTTATTCTCCAAGAGGAAGTTATCAGATTGATGTACGATCAATGAAACCTGCGGGTGTTGGAGAACTTCAAGCGGCATTTGAAATGTTAAAGCGCAAACTTACTGCTGAAGGGTTATTTGATGAGATTCACAAAAAGTCTATTCCTTCTATGCCCAAAAGGATTGGAATTGTTACTGCAAAAGATGGCGCAGCATTCCAAGATATGATTAGTGTTGCTGAGCGAAGATATCCGTTAGCAGAATTAGTAATTGCACCAACTAGAGTTCAAGGAAGCGGCGCAGCTGAAAGTGTTGTTGAAAGTTTAAAGCTTCTAGGCCATCAGAAAGATATTGACTTAATTATTCTAGCACGAGGCGGCGGAAGCATTGAAGATCTTTGGGCGTTTAATGAGGAAATTGTTGCACGGGCAATTTTTGCCTCAAAGATTCCAATAATTACGGGAATAGGTCATGAGGTAGATTTCACAATTGCCGATTTTGTTGCCGATCTGCGTGCACCTACTCCTTCAGTTGCTATGGAAATGGCTACACCAAACAAAGATGATTTTTTTGTCTTTATTAATGAATTTTCATATAATTCATCGCTGAAACTCGGAGAGCTTTGCAGTGAAAACAGGCGGAGGGTAAACCAGACTTTAAACAGCTACGGCTTTCGTTATCCGTTCGATCTTGTGGGGAAAAAATCCCAATTCACTGATAATCTGATTTATAAAATTCTTAACGGATTTGATAAGAAGTTTCTCCATTATAAAAATGCGGTTTTGCTTAACTCAAAAATTATTGAATCGCACAGTGTTAAAAAAAATTTAAAAAAGGGTTATGTGCTGGTTAATCAGGAATCACATTTTGTGAAAAGAGCCAAAAATCTTGATGATAAAAAACCAGTGTCACTAAAATTTTATGATGGCATTGTAGATCTTCCGAGAAAAGGGAATTAGATTATTTTATAATTTGAGAATTAGTTATGAAAAAAAAAGATACGAACAGCTTTGAAAAAAAAATATTGCGATTGGAAGAAATTTCAGAACTTTTAGAAGCTGATGAAACAGAGCTTGAAGCTGCAATTAAACTTTTCGAAGAAGGAATAGAGCTTTCAAAAGATTGTTTAACAACTCTTAGAAATGCAGAGTTGAAAATAACAGAACTTAAGAAAAAAATTGACTCAATTAACCCCGAAGGCAAAGAGTCAAAAAAGAAAAATGATGGAGACGACTGAAAATGAGCGATAGCACTAAATACGAAGTACTTTCAAAAGTTAATTTACCATCCGATATAAAACAATTAGATCTGGCGCAACTTAAAATTCTCTGCTCAGATATCAGAGAATTTTTGATTGATACTATTTCAGAAATTGGCGGGCACTTTGGAGGCGGTTTAGGAACTGTTGAGCTTACAGTTGCGTTGCACAAAGTTTTCGATACCCCGAATGACCTTATCGTTTGGGATACTGGCCATCAAGCTTATCCCCACAAAATCTTAACAGGAAGAAAAAACTCTCTAAAGACTATCAGACAACTTAATGGAATCAGCGGATTTCTCAAAAGAAACGAAAGTGAATACGATTCATTCGGTGCCGGACATGCTTCAACTTCTATTTCTGCAGCTCTCGGAATGGCTGTAGCTCGAGATATTCAAAAAGAAAATAAGAAAGTCGTAGCTATAATTGGTGATGGCGCTATGACTGGTGGTATGGCCTATGAAGCTATGAATAATTCGGGGATACGAAAGTCAGACCTAATAGTAATTCTTAACGACAATAATATGTCTATTGCGCCGAATGTTTGGCAAATTTCAAATTACTTTACTGAAATGATCGCCCATCCTGATTATAACAAATTCAAAGGACAAATTTGGGATTTGACTGGTAAGCTAGATCAATTTGGTGATAGGTTAAGAAGAATTGCAGTACGGCTTGAAAGTGGTATTAAAGCTGTAATCACACCGGGAATGTTATTCGAAGCTTTAGGTTTTAGATATTTTGGTCCGGTAAATGGTCATAACGTTCATCAGCTAATAAAATTATTTGAACAGGTTAGAGAATTGAAAGGCCCAATTCTTGTCCACGCCTTAACTGAAAAAGGAAGAGGTTATAAACCTGCCGAGACACATACACAAAAGCTTCATGCCTCAACTCCTTTTGATAAATTGACCGGACAGGCTCACAGAAAAGCTGGTGCACCTGTTTCATACACATCTATTTTTGGAAATGCATTAGCTCAAATAATAAAGGATAATCCATCAGTTGTGGGAATTACCGGTGCTATGCCGGATGGAACCGGACTGGATATAGTTCAGAAACAATTCCCTGAAAACTATATTGATGTTGGAATTGCTGAAGAACATGCGGTTACATTTGCTGCCGGGTTAGCTACTCAAAATGTCATTCCCGTTGTGGCAATTTATTCAACATTTCTTCAAAGAGCTATAGATCAAATAATTCATGATGTTAGTCTTCAAAAACTTCACGTTGTTTTTGTGCTTGATAGAGCAGGCTTGGTTGGTGCAGATGGCCCAACACATCATGGCTCGTTTGATATTTCATATTTACGTTATATTCCTGGTATAGTAATCATGGCTCCTAAAGATGAATCCGAACTTAGGGATATGCTGTATACCGCAATCATGTATAAAAAGGGTCCGATTGTTTTAAGATATCCTCGAGGTTCAGCTCTCGGTGTTCAGTTGAAAGAAGGATTCGATGTAATTGAAATCGGTAAGAGCGAGAAATTAGAGGATGGCAATGATGTGGTCTTGCTTGCACTGGGTTCGATGGTTGATTATGCTAAGCAAGCTCGAAAACTTCTTTCCGAAAATTCAATTAGCTGTGAATTAATTAACATGCGATTCGCAAAACCTCTCGACACCCAGCGATTGGATGATGTCGCCAAAAAATTCAGCAAAATTGTTACTCTTGAAGAAAATTCACTTC
>JBGSOQ010000273.1:0-1880 GCA_041739035.1 Ignavibacteriaceae bacterium
AAAAAGAAAAAGCTATTGCCGAACTCAAAAATGATTTTAAGGATAATGCTTCTATTCTCGAGATGATTGAAAATAAACTGAAAAATCCTGGTGATGATGATCCCTTCAACTTTCTTTTAGAAGATGCTAAAATTGGTAAAACACTTTTATCAAAATTAAATTGCCCTCAATGCGGAAATGCAAATACATTTACCGAGGCACGCAAATTCAATCTCATGTTCAAAACATTTGTTGGACCCGTTGAAGACACCGGTTCAGTAGTGTATTTAAGACCCGAAACCGCACAAGGAATTTTTGTTAACTTTTTGAACGTGCAAGGCCCTTCTCGTCAAAAAATCCCTTTTGGAATTGCTCAAGTAGGGAAGGCATTTCGTAATGAAATCAACACAAAAAATTTTTTATTCAGAACACGAGAATTTGAACAGATGGAAATGCAATTTTTTGTAAAGCCTGCAGATGATAAAAAATGGTACGATTACTGGAAAGAAGAACGAATGAACTGGTTCATTTCTTTAGGAATGAGAAAAGAAAAGTTAAGATATCATGATCATCATCCAACCAAGCTGGCACATTATGCTAAGGAAGCGACAGATATTGAATATGAATTTCCATTCGGCTGGGGTGAAATTGAAGGCGTACACAACAGAACCGATTTTGACTTAAGCCGGCATGAAGAATTTTCTGGAAAATCGTTAAAATATTATGACGAGGAAACAAAAGAGAAGTTTGTTCCGTATATAATCGAAACTTCTGCTGGTGCGAGCAGATCATTTATGGCTTTTTTGGTAGATGCGCTTTATGAAGAAGAAGTTAAAGGTGAAATGAGAACTGTTCTTAGATTGCACCCTAAGTTGGCTCCAATCAAAGCGGCAATTTTTCCTCTAGTGAATAAAGATGGAATGGAGGAAATTGCACGTAATATCGAAAGTGATTTGAGAAAGCATCTTAAAGTATTTTATGATGATAAAGGTGCTGTTGGAAGAAGATATAGACGTCAGGATGAAGCTGGAACTCCATATTGTATAACAGTTGATACTGATACTCTAACTGATCAAACAATCACTGTGAGAGACAGAGATTCGATGGAACAAATTAGAGTATCAATTGATAAACTAAAAGAATATTTAATTAATAAAATCTTATTGTCTTAACTTAAATTGATCCAGCAGTTGATGATTAATTCTGAAATTAGTAAAGGTTGAAAATTGGAGTTTAGAAAATTTTGGACTAAAGTCCAGGATAGGCGGGTTGGTCTATTAACCCCTGTCTTAAGACTGGGGTTGGTTCATAAAAGAGAAGTTAAGGGCTTTAGCCACAAAAACTTTAAGGTAATTTACATAGCTTCATTGTTATTTATCATTTCAAATCAAAATATTTTACCGCAAACACAGCAGTTTGATTCCTTAGTCACTACCGGAATCAAGCAGATTTACAGCATCAACTTCAGCGAAGCAGAAGTTACATTCCGCAAGTTAATGGCTGAATATCCTGATCACCCATCTGGAAGATTTTTTCTTGCTATGATTGATTGGTGGAGAATTCTCCTCGACCTCGATGTTGAAACCTACGATGAAATATTCTTCCAGAAAATTGAAGATGTAATTTATAACTGCGAACAAATCCTGGATAAAGATCCAAATAATGTAGATGCACTTTTTTTCAAGGGCGGGGCTATTGGATTTAGAGGTAGATTGAGAGCATACCGAGAAAGCTGGCTTAAAGCTGCGGATGATGGACGTGAGGCACTTCCAATAGTTGAGCAAGCCTCAATTTTAGATCCCGGAAATCTTGATGTCCAGCTTGGTTTTGGAATATATAATTATTACGCCGATGTAATCCCGGACAGATACCCGTTACTTAAACCTTTGATGATATTTTTT
>JBGSOQ010000279.1:0-4336 GCA_041739035.1 Ignavibacteriaceae bacterium
GAGTTAGTCAGGCAATATTTTGATGTTCCTGCTGCAATTACAAATGATGCAAATGCATCTGCAATAGGAGAAATGTTATTCGGAGCTGCCAAAGGGATGAAACATTTTATCGTCATAACTCTTGGAACCGGATTGGGAAGCGGAGTTGTAGTTGACGGAAAACTAGTTTACGGGTCAGATGGATTTGCAGGAGAAATAGGACATACAGTTTATGATCCTAACGGAAGATTATGCGGATGCGGTAGAAAAGGATGTCTGGAAACTTATGCTTCGGCTACAGGAATAAGAAGAACTGTGATGGAACTTCTTGCAAATACAAATCATGAAAGTTCTCTCAGAAATGTAAGCTATAATGATCTTGATTCAAAAGCGATATACTCAGCAGCATTAGCCGGAGACAAATTAGCAATTGAAGCTTTTGAATTTACAGGAAAAGTGCTCGGTTTAAAACTTGCCGATGCTATAGCGGTTACTAGCCCGGAAGCAATTATACTTTTTGGCGGCTTGGCACTCGCAGGTAATCTGATCACAGTACCAACAAAAAGATCGATGGAAGAAAACTTATTTCACGTTTTCAGAAATAAAGTTAAAATACTTCAATCCGGTTTACCTGAGGGCAACAGCGCCGTGTTAGGTGCAAGCGCATTAATTTGGAATGAGATCATAAAAACTAAATAACTTAATTTATAATTTGTTGGAATTAGTTTTCCGAAGCAACAATTAATATTAACTCTATACTTTAAAATAATTCACTCAAAATAATTTCAAAGTTGAACTTGCAATCATTTTAGAATTTAAGAGGTTGTAATGAAAAAAAATATCCCTTATCTATTCATCCTTCTCGTTGCGGCATTCTTTGGTTTCAGCAGCAGCAATTCAAAAATAATACCTGAGGACACGCTATCAGTACGAGTCGATTCTGTATTGTCCTTAATGACACTCGAAGATAAAATTGGTCAGCTGAATCAACTATCCTATGGTTCAGGCTTCGGCCCTGAGGTTAAAACTAATATACCTGCTGAATACAAGGAACTAATAAAACAAGGAAAGATTGGCTCATTTCTAAATGCAACTGGAGTTCAGCTAACCTATGAACTTCAAAAAATTGCTATTGAAGAATCAAAACTTAAAATTCCATTGATATTCGGATTAGATGTTATTCACGGATTCAAAACAATTTTTCCAGTGCCGCTTGGTGAAGCAGCAACTTGGCAGCCCGAAATTATTGAAATGTCAGCTCATTACCAGGCAATGGAAGCAGCATCGGCTGGAATACATTGGACTTTTTCACCAATGGTTGATATTGCCCGCGATCCCCGCTGGGGAAGAATAATGGAAGGTTCTGGTGAAGATCCTTATTTAGGTTCGTTAATGGCTGCAGCTCGGGTGAGAGGTTATCAAGAAAATCTTTCTGATCTAAATATCATCGCATGTGCAAAACATTATGCTGCTTACGGCGGAGCTGAAGGTGGAAGAGATTATAACACTGTTGATATATCTGAAAGAACATTAAGAGATGTTTATCTCCCTCCTTACAAAGCTGCAGTGGATGCTGGTGTGCATACGCTTATGTCTTCATTCAATGAAATCGGCGGTATTCCTTCTTCGGGAAGCAAATATTTATTAACAGATATTTTAAGAGATCAGTGGGGATTTAAGGGATTTGTAGTGAGTGATTGGGGCTCAATTGGTGAAATGATCAATCACGGATTTGCCTCTGATTTGAAACATGCTGGGGAAATTGCCATAAATGCGGGTGTGGATATGGACATGGAATCACGAGCGTATATTACCCATTTGAATGAGCTGGTAGAAGAAGATAAAATTGATGAAGATTTGATTGACGAATCCGTAAAAAGAATTTTGAGAATAAAATTCTTGCTCGGTTTATTTGATGACCCATACCGCTACTGCAATAAAGAACGTGAACAAAAAAATATCGGTACTGAAGAAATCAGAATTGCCGCTTCTGAAGTCGCTAGAAGATCAATGGTTTTGCTTAAGAATGAAAAGAATATCTTACCGCTTAAGAAATTCTATAAAAGAATTGCCGTGATAGGTCCTTTAGCAAATTCCCAATCTAACCCGCTTGGCGGGTGGGATGCAATGGGAGATTCATCAGATGTTACGACTGTCCTTGAAGGTTTTAAAAAATATGTTGATGGAAAAAGTGAAATAATCTATGCAGAAGGATGTAAGATTAATGATAATTCAACCTCCGGATTTAAAAATGCTGTAAACATTGCTAAAAAAGCTGATGTTGTTGTTTTATGCTTGGGCGAAAGTAGAGATATGAGCGGTGAGGCCTGGAGCAGATCTTCTCTGGATTTACCCGGCGTACAAGAAGAACTTACAAAAGAATTATTGAAAACAAAGAAGCCAATTGTTGCTGTGATAATGAATGGCAGACCTCTATCTATCAATTTGCTGAATGAAAAAGCATCAGCAATTCTCGAAGCATGGTTTCCTGGAGTAACAGCCGGCGATGCAATTGCAAAATTACTTTTTGGTGATTATAATCCTAGCGGCAAATTGCCTGTAACATTTCCTAGGACTGTCGGGCAAGTTCCAATTTATTACAATCATAAAAACACTGGGAGACCGGGACGCTCGGATGAACGCTATACATCAAAATACTTTGATTTGCCATTAACTCCTCTTTATCCTTTTGGTTATGGACTCAGCTATACAACTTTCAATTTTGATAATTTAAACTTAAGCTCAAACCGGTTGACTGAAGAGGATTCTATAATTGTGTCTGTGAAAGTAAAAAACACCGGTAATTATGATGGTGAAGAAGTTGTTCAGCTTTATATTCGAGATTTAGTTGGCAGCGTTACGCGTCCAGTAAAAGAACTTAAAGGATTTAAAAAGATAATGCTAAAAAAGGGCGAGGAAAAAACTGTGCAATTCACTTTGCGTGAAAAAGATTTGAGATTTACGGCTGCAGATATGAAATTCAAGTCTGAACCCGGATTGTTTAAAGTTTATATTGGGAATAATTCTGTGGATGTATTAGAATCACAATTTGAATTGGTTAAATAATTAAGAATAGGATAAACAATGAAACAATTACAAGAAATAATTTTAGCTATAACCTTTTTGCTTGTATCAGCAGCATTTTTAAACTGCAGTAAAGATGATTCTACTAATGCACCGCAAGATTCAATACCGGAAATCCCTGGATTCACATTAGTCTGGAATGATGAATTTAACAAGCAAAACATTGACTTGACTAAATGGGAACATGAAGTCAACGGCGATGGTGGTGGTAACAATGAATTACAATTCTATACAACACTTCCAACAAATTCTTTTATTGAAAATGGTCACCTAGTAATCAAAGCCCTGTATGAAAATTATCAAAACAGAAGTTTTACTTCTGCAAGAATAAGAAGCAAAAATAAAGGGGATTGGTTGTATGGAAGAATTGAAGCATCTGCTAAAGTACCTACAGGTAAAGGAACCTGGCCCGCAATCTGGATGCTTTCTACCGATTGGGAATATGGCGGTTGGCCCGAAAGTGGAGAAATTGATATAATGGAACATGTTGGTTATGACCCGAATGTGGTTCATGGTTCAATTCATACCAAAGCTTATAATCATATCATCGGAACACAAAAAACTGCTACACTCCCAGTTTCAACAGCGACAACTGAGTTTCATAAGTACGCGATTGAATGGTTTGCAGACCATATTGATTTCTACATCGATTCAGTAAAATATCTCACTTTTAATAACGAGAACAAAGGTTGGGCATATTGGCCATTCGATAAAAGATTTCATATTATTCTAAACCTTGCAGTTGGCGGAAATTGGGGTGGTGCTCAAGGAATTGATCCAAGTGCTTTCCCTGCTCAAATGGAAGTTGATTATGTTAGGGTGTATAAGAAGAACTAATTTCATTATCTACTAAACTTTGTATAAAAATGAAATCTATTTTTAAGAGAAAGTTTTCTTATCAATCTGAAAAACCAATTTTAATAGAAAAACCATGCCCTCATTGCGTGAGCAGAGGAATGCTCGTTTTTACTTCCAAAACTGAAATAAATTCGAAAAAGAAGGAAGTGAAACCAGGTAATGATTTAAAGCAAGGTTTAACAACTTTATTTTTTATTTTATTTTTTTCAGTATTCTCGTTCTCGCAAACAAATGAATTTGTTACTGTAAAAGGGAAAGAAATAATTGAGCCTAACGGGAAATCTATTTTGCTTAAGGGAATTAATCTCGGCAACTGGCTTAATCCCGAGGGTTATATGTTCTGTTTTGAAGATATAAGTTCTTTTCGGTTGATCGATAATACCATCAAAGAATTAGTCGGCGCTGATGAAGCGCG
>JBGSOQ010000293.1:0-3723 GCA_041739035.1 Ignavibacteriaceae bacterium
AAACAGATTTTCAGCAGCAAATCTTTCTTTGCTCCGCAGATAGATGTTCTCCTAAAGAAAGAATTTCTACAGTTCTTCAGAGAACCAGGTCAATGGATTCACCTTTCAGTTATAGTGTTTCTGATTGCAATTTTTATGGTAAGCTTAACTGGAATAGATGGCGGGCTGCTTAATGCCAGCAACTACACGCTAAGAGCAATAATTTATGTGACAATATTCTCTTTTAATTTGTTTTTGATTTCATCACTTTCGTTAAGATTTGCTTTTCCTGCTGTAAGTTTGGAAGGTGACGCTTATTGGAAGTTAAAAAGTTCTCCAATTTCAATGAAGAAATTTATGATTGTAAAATTCCTAATTCTTTTTTTCAGTATTTTTATATTGGGACAAGGCCTAAATTACTTTTCACATCTAAGCTTTCCAAAACCTTTGTTTCTGTCCTCATCAATAAATATTGGTTTTATAACATTTGCGTTAGTATCATTAAACTTTGGAATGGGCTCATTGTTCATAAACCTGAAAGAGAAAAGTCCGATTAGACTCGCTTCATCGCAGGGAGCATCTCTTACTTTTTTATTCACTATTGTTTTTATTGTAGTTCTAATTGCTTTGCTATTCATACCTATTTACAACTACTACAACGATATTTTTGGATTTCAAGATCGGCTGAAGAATATTTATCTCATCTCGTTTTTAATTTGTACGATTTCTCTAGCTATATCAGTCATATCGATTTTCATGGCTAAAAAATCATTAAAACGCGATTTTTAGTTCTCGGCAATTAATCAAGCTTATAACACCAGAAAAAATCCCCATCCCGACTATTCAATTAGTTTTTTTTTAACTATCTTTTATATTACTAGATGTCATCTGTTAACAAAAAGGAGAAGAAATGCCAAATTTCATAGAAGAATTCATGTCTTCAATGGGTCCCGAAGTTTCCAAGAAAATGGGTTCAGCACTAAACATTGATCAAAATATCATCCAACAGATTATCCCGCAAGTTGCTCCAATGATTTTAGGCGGTTTAAAAAATCAAAAAGATAACTTTGGGGGTGAGCAGCGCGTTGATCATATCTTAAATAAATATGGCAGCGCAGATGTTTTACAGAATCTAGATCAATTGTTTTCAAATAAACTAAATGATCCCAAAACCGACCCAAAATTGGGAGGTTTACTAGGCGACGCAGGAACTCAAGCAACTAATTTAATTTCTAAAAATTTCAATCTCGACAGCAATACTGATATGAAATTGATTCCAATGCTCGCACCTGTGATCTTAGGTTTCTTAACAAACAAAAGAGATTCTCAAGGGGCAGGCTCAAGCGGAATTGCGTCTTTGCTCGATCAAAATGGCGATGGCAGTATTTTAGATGATGTCGCCGGATTTTTACTGAACCAATCAAGTGGTCAGAAGTCTGGTAATCTTCTAACGAATTTGCTTGGCGGCTTATTCGGAAAGAAAAATTAAATAATTATCATTCATTAAAAGAAAGGCACAAATATGGCATTAATAGATAAATATCGTTCTGTAGTTGATTTAGCAAATCAACTCGGTCAGGGTTTCGCAGTTAAAGAAGAAGGTGGCGTTCTGAAAATGAACGGTACAGTGAACACCCAGTATGAAAAAAATCTGGTGTGGGATAAGATCAAAGCAGTTGGCGGTGAAGGTTCTAAGGAAATAGTAGCAGATATTAAAGTTGCAAATACCAGCTACTTCCACGTTCACAAAGTTTCCAAAGGTGAAAACTTAAGTGTGATTGCAAAAAAGTATTTGGGTGGTGCAAATAAGTACATGGATATCTTTAATGCCAATAAAGATATTCTCAAAAACCCCGATCTTATTCAAATTGGGCAGGAACTAAAAATCCCATTCCCTTCCAAGTAAATAAAAAAGAGGCTGCCTGGTAAAGACAGCCTCTCACTAAAAATAATTTATACTTACTTTTACTTCAGCAGCAACATCTTCTTCACACTAACAAAATCTCCTGCACGCAATTCGTAAAAATAAGTTCCGCTCGCTAACTGCAGCTTGCTGGTTGTGAAAGAGATACTATAGCTGCCGGCAGCTTGATTTTCATTTACCAATGTAACCACTTCTTTGCCAAGTGCATTATAAATTTTCAACGTAACCATACTATTCGATGATATTTGGTAACTAATAACCGTACTTGGATTAAATGGATTAGGATAGTTTTGAGCAAGTTGATTTTCTTGCGGGATCACAGAATATTCTATTTCAATAACATGAGAATAGGAATAAGATCCATCATAATCTACTTGTTTTAGTCTGTATTGATAATTACCGACATTTAAGTTTTTATCGATAAATGAATAATTTTGTTTTTCAGTCGTTGTTCCCGAACCTTGAACAAATCCAATTACTTCAAATACACCATCATTAAATTTTTTCTGAATTTCAAAACCTTTATTATTGGTCTCTGTAGCAGTAGCCCAGCTTAAGTTAACGCTGTTCTCCGAAAGAGAAGCAGAGAATGAAATGAGTTCAACCGGGATAACGAACTCATTACTTACTCCTCTTGTGGTTGGGGATAATTTCACAAACACTCCTGAACCATCAGGCACTCTGGCATACGATGTATCTACTCCAAGAGCAGGAATTGCTACGGTATCAATTAATAATCCTAATGCATCTTCCAACCAAACAATTTCCCCGCCGCTTGATAGACCAAAACTGCTTAAATCTCCGGCGAAATCTGCTGTATCAGTTATAACAACATAAAATCCATTTGATGGAAGAATTGTGCCTGCAGGCAACAATTTTTTTGGTTTTGAACCTGATTGCCCTCCGCTGTCATAAATTTTATATCCACTTATATCAATAGATGAGGCGGAAGAGTTATAGATTTCAATCCAATCAAGATTTCCAGCAACACCGCGTGAATAAATTTCGTTCATCTTAATCAAAACATTTGAAGTGCCCTTAGTTAAGGGAGTAGTTTTAGTGAAGAAATCTGAACCATCCGGTATTCGTGCAAACGATGTGTCGACACCAAGAGCCGGAATTACTACGGAATCTATTAATAACCCGGTAGCATCTTCTAACCATACAGTTTCACCGCCGCTTGAGATTCCAAACCCGCTTAAATCTCCAACAAAATCAGCGGTGTCGGTGATTATTACAGTGAATCCGCTTGCAGGAATTATTGTCCCAGCGGGGAATAATTTCTTAGGTTTTGTACCGGCTTGACCACCGTTATCATAAATCTTATAGCCGCTAATGTCCATGGATGCGGTCGATGGATTGTAGATTTCAATCCAATCAAGATTTCCAGCAACACCTCGCGAATAAACCTCGTTCATTTTGGGTGACTGGGCATACCCGATTTGAATCAGAACAAAGGTTAAAACCACCACTGTAAAGAGCCTGTAAAATGATTTCATTTTGTTTCCCTCTATTTATATGAAAAATATTATTTATTAGCGCACTTTTTTACCTGGGAGAATAACTTATTTCATTAGTGTAAACTTTTTAGTTTCACTAAAACTACCAGCTTTTAATTGGTAGAAATAAATTCCACTAACGAGATTTTTTCCATTAAATTCAATCTTGTAAGCACCGGCATTCTGGATTTCATTTACAAGTGCTGCCACTTCCCTCCCAAGAACATTAAATACTTTTAAAGTAACAAATCCTGTTTTAGCTATTTGATAGGATATTGTTGTTGCAGGATTGAACGGATTTGGAAAATTTTGATCTAACTT
>JBGSOQ010000326.1:0-10491 GCA_041739035.1 Ignavibacteriaceae bacterium
CAAGTCTGAGCCAAATATTATCGCTGATTTTGGCTACATTATCAACGACAATACAAGTGTGAAGAAAAACGTCTTTGTGATGGTAATCCTTACGCTGGTCAACACCAGACAAATTTGAGATTTCGGGAAAAATGATTTCCATTACACCGGAATTGTGCAGCAATTTTAATCCGATAGACGGTTTTGATGCTGCTAAAATCTTTAAAAGCTCATCAGTTATTCTTTCTTGAGACACGATTTTAAGCCGTTCTCTCAATTCACTTGCTGCTTCGAGGATTGAGTCGTGCACTTTAAAATTTAATTGCGAAGCAAACCGGAATGCGCGCATAATTCTGAGCGGATCATCATTAAAAGTTAATAAAGGATCGATTGGAGTCTTCATGATTTTATTTTTAATATCTTCAAGTCCGTCATAAGCATCAATGACTTCACCGTAGTCGTTAATGTTCAACGAAATTGCATGAGTATTGATAGTGAAATCACGTCTGCTTATATCGTCTGAAAAAGTACCGGACGTCACATCTGGTTTACGGCTATCTTTGCTGTATGATTCTTTTCTTGCTCCGACAAATTCTAGACTATAATCTAAGAAATTAAAATGAGCCGTTCCAAAATTCTTGTAAACTGTAACAGATTTTATTCCTAGTAATTCGGCATACGCCTTCGCAAACTCTATACCGTTTCCTAAGATTAAAAAATCCATCTCGTTGGTTTCTCGTTCCAAAATTAAATCCCGTACAAAACCTCCAATCAGATAGACTTGCACGTTCATCTTCGCACCCAATTCGGAAGCAGAGTTAAGAAACGAGTATTGTTCTATTTTTTTACTAAGATTCAAGTTTTAGTTTCAAATAAATTAAGATTGAACTTGATTACTGATATTTCATTTTAACCAACTCATCAGCCGAATTTTTGTAAAGCCAATCCATCCTTTCAAAATTACTTTGTAAGACGGAATTAAAGCTTTTATCTCCCGAATATCTTACAGAAAGTGCAGCCATTTTTCTAGCTCTTTCAAAATCCATTTTTTCACAGAAGTAAGTAGATAATTTGTAAACACCATAGCTGCTTTTATAATCATTCACTTCGAACATCCTTGTAAAATTCATTAAAAAATTTTTATATTCAATTTTACTTGATCTCGCTAAAGATGATAAATACGGAAATGTATTGTAATTGTAGCTATTTGAATTAAGAAATTTAACTATTTCATACTTTTCGGCATCTTCAGCTTTCAAATATTTAATAATTACCTTATCAGCGTCCAATAAATCTATTCTTAAAGTTGAAAGGCTGTGCAATGTCCTACTAGGATTTTGCTCAACCAATGTTCGGTAAATGGGAGCGGCTTCCACTATTTGATTATTCTTTGCTAACAAATCCGCTAGCAAAAATTCAAGTTCGTAATAATATGCAGTGTTTTCAAACTTACCGATATTCTCTTTCAATAAATCAATCGCTCTCTCATTTTGTTTAAGCTCAACATAACAATATGCTAATCCGATTACAGGCGAATAATTATCGCTCAGTTTGAGTAATTCATCGAATATCTCTTTTGCATCTTCAACCTTTTTCTCATTGAGCAATTTCCATGCTTTATTTATTTTTTTAGCTACGTACCGCGGACATATTTTATAGAATATTGATTTGCGCCCATAATAATATTTCGCACAATCAGAAGATTCCTCTTGAATAACGAATTTATCCGCTAAATAAGCTTCATACTCATGAGCAAGGTCGTCTAGTTCCTTGCTATAATACTTCTGAAAATCCAAATCGGAATAAAATTTTTTAAATGTTTCAACTCCATATTTTTCAATTAAAAATTTGATGAAGGACCCAGCAATAATATATCCTAATGATGAAGGCTGTTTAAAAAAGTTAAAATATTCGAATAAATCTGTCACATTAATCTTATAATTATTTTTAAATGCCAATGCTGCCATATAATCGAGATCAAAGTTATCATAATCAGGATCGGCAGCCATAGCCGCACCCTCAATGAGTGAAGGATTAAAATTATCCGCAATTTTAAAAATTCGCGAACCGAAAACACCTGCAAAACAATGTGCTATTTCATGCTTTAAAGTTTTATCGTAATTATCAGCGGTGGTGTATATTTCAGGAATCCATGGTTTTGCAATATCGGCGTTGGCCGTTCCGAATAATCGTTTCTTTTGCTCCCTATCATTAAAAATTAATGAGATAATCTTTTCACTAGGCTTTACATTGAAATACTTTTCCAGTTCCCAAAAATAAAATTCGTGATGAAGCGCAATCATATTGATCAATGTATCACTCAAAGTACTAGAATAATGTATTTCGTAGTGTTCCGTTAAAATAGTCTTATCAAGATCGGCTTTAATGCTCGAAGGTGTTGTGGAATAGCCGAAATCCGGAGACAAAATAATAAAGGCAAAAGGAACAATTATTGAATAAATCCAGGCAATTTTAAGTAAATATCGCGAAGAAGAGATCAGCGCCCGCATTGCCAAAAAGATGATTGAACCAAAAAATAAAAGGTTCAAAATCCTGTACATCATCAATTTAAAATCGACCACTATTCCTTCATCATAAATCGTCCCCGGGAAAAAACCGACAATCGGATTATAAAAATAAACTTGCGGGTTGAAGTAAATTTCAAAAACTGGGATCAATGCAATTATAAATACTAACAGTAAAAAAATTAGTAAGCTGAATTTTTTAGAAATACTAAAACTTAAAACTCCCAGCGCAATTCCAATTACCGGCGCTGGTACGGTCAAAAAAATATAAAAAATAATTCCGTCTGTAGCGGGACAAGTAATCGTTTTAAATAAACTGACAAACGAGATTAAAAATGGTAGAAGTAAAAATATGAAGGTAACCCATGCAAGGTTTTTATAAATTTGTTTTATTGACTCTTCGTTAATTGCGATTCGTTTACAGTAAAAGACAGAAAAAATTCCGCTAAGAAGAATTATGATTGCAGAATTGAAGATTGAAAATTCGTAACCTAAATAATTTGTTAGAGGTAGGTTAAGTAATACAATATTAAATACAACAAGTATGAGAATGTAGATTGAGAAATAATTATAAGCGGCAAGTGCTCTCTTGAGAAGATTAATACTCTTTTCCCTCCACTCTTTCAATATTTGCGCCTAACTTCATTAATTTTTCCTCAATTTTCTGGTAACCTCGGTCTAGATGATAAACACGCAATACTTCAGTATTTCCTTCTGCAGCTAACCCGGCAAGGACAAGACAAGCACTTGCCCGAAGATCAGTTGACATCACTTTTGCCGCTTTCAATTTATCAACTCCTCTAATAACAGCACTATTTTCTTTAATTACAATGTCCGCGCCCAATCTAACCAGTTCGGGAACATGCATAAATCTATCAAGGTAAACTGTATCAGTAACCGTTGAAACTCCATTTGCCAAAGACATATATGCGGTCCATTGAGCTTGCATATCAGTTGGAAATCCTGGAAACGGAGCAGTTGAAATATTTGTAGGATTAATCGTAATATTTTTAGCATCAACTTCAATTGAGTGATCAAGTAAATTCACCTTGCAGCCACTATCTTCCAATTTTAAGAGCAGAGCATTTAAATATTTCGGATTAATCTTCTCAATTAAAATTTTCCCTTTTGTTATTGCCGCCGCAATTAAAAGTGTACCAGCTTCTATTCTGTCGGAAATAGTTTCCATATCTGCTGCCTTTAATGAATCGACTCCTTCGATAGTTAATGTTGTAGTGTTAATACCATCAATCTTTGCTCCCATCTTTAACAGAAATTCGGCTAGATTATTTATCTCAGGTTCTAATGCAGCATTGCTGATGACGGTCGTCCCTTTCGCTAAAACCGACGCCATCAAAAGATTTCCCGTTGCACCGACAGATGAAATATCAAAATTAATTTTTGCTCCGGTAAGCTTTTTCGCTTTAGCAACAATGTACCCTTCGGTAAGTTCTATGTCTGCCCCCATCTTTTTTAACCCTTCAAGGTGAAGGTTGATTGGACGAGGTCCCCAAGCACATCCTCCAGGTAATGAAACTTTTGCGTAACCAAATCGAGTTAATAAAGGTCCGAGAACATAAACCGATGCTCTCATCTTCTTAACATGTTCATAAGGAGCAACATAATTATTTATGTTGGTTGTGTTCAATTCTAAAACTGCGTTTGAAAAAGTTGAATCGACTCCAAGATGCTTAAGCAATTTTATCATGGTAAAAACATCATTTAACTCAGGAGTATTAAACAAGGTTGACTTACCATAAGCGAGAAGCGTTGCAGGCATTAATGCCAGAGAAGCATTTTTAGCTCCACTGACTTGAATTTTCCCCTCTAGTTTTTTCCCGCCGGTTATAATAAATTTATCCAAAGCAGTTCACAATTGATTTTGTAAGAAATGTTTTTTTACTTGGAGGAAAATTAAAGATAAGAGCGGGTAAAATCAATTTTAGGTAAAGTGCAAGCGACTATCGAGAAATAATCACAAAGGAATAATTATCCGGAGCTCCCAATTCATCAACATAGTTTTTAAGCTGTGCTGAGGATTCTTTAATATCATCGTAACTTAGAAAATCCTCAAGTACTGAATCGTTTGTAACGCAAGTGACTCCATCAGTACATACGAAAAATTTAAAGTTGCTTGTGTTTGGAAGAATAATTTTGCTAGTGTCAATATCAGGCATTTTTTCATCACCGATGGCTTTGGTGATAACACTTTTTTTAGGATGATTCTTGTAGTCTTTTATATCCAACACTCCCTCATCCAGCATTTTTTGGATGAGTGAATGATCTTTAGTCAGCTGCTTAACTTTTTTATTCTTGAAGAGATAAATTCTAGAATCCCCAATATGTCCCCAGTAAGCGCTGACACCATTAAGCAACAAAACTTCGCATGTAGTGGCCATTCCTTTAAAATTTAAGTTTCCGTTAGATTTTTCATAAACAAATTTATTTGCTTTCTCAATCGAAATTCTAATTCTCCTAAGCAAATCAGTTTCTTTGGATTCAATAAAGGTTTTATGAATTGTGTCAACACTAGATCGGGATGCAAATTCACCGGATAAGCCACCACCTAAACCATCGCAAATAACGACTAAAAGTCCAAATTCTGTCGGAAAGATGCCCACTGCATCTTGATTCTCACTTCTCATTTTACCCTGATCTGAAACAGAGAAATAGTTGTAATTATTATAGAATTCTACCGATTTTGATCGAATTGTCACGCTATCTCTCATTTATATGCTTTACTAAAATCAATTGACTTTTCTTTATAACTAAATAAAAGCTAATTTCGTGCCAGTTTAGGAATTATTAGATGCTTTTTCTATGGAGAATCATTTTATCATAAAATTTGCGATAGAATAGCATCGCCTTTATATTTGTTGTTTAATTATAAAACAATCCCGAATTGCGAGAATGGCGGAATTGGCAGACGCGCTAGACTTAGGATCTAGTACTTAACAGTGTCGGGGTTCGAGTCCCCGTTCTCGCACATTTTACTTAATAAAATTTTAAGCATTGAGGTAATATTGAATTTCACCGTAAACAATTTAAGCGATTCAGAAAAAGAAATTAACATTGAGCTTGCTTATGAAGAAATAATAGATGAGCTAAATATTGAGGTAAAAAAAGAAGCGAAAAAAATACAACTGCCCGGCTTCAGAAAAGGAAAAGTGCCGGCGAATCTTTTAAAAAGCAGATTTGGGGATGCATTAGAGTACGAGGCCTCCGAAAAAGTTGCAACATCGCAATTCTGGAAAGTAGCTAAGGACAATGATCTCAAACCAATCGGTACTCCAGTCCTTACAGATATTCAATTCAACCCAGGAAAGGATTTAAATTTCAAAGTAAAATTTGAGATAATCCCTATCATTGAACCAAAAGATTACACGGGGATAGAGATAAAAATACCAGATTATAATGTAACTGATCATGAAGTTGAACATGAGTTAGAACATATTTTAAAATCAAGCAGTACAGCGGAAATTGTTGGAGTAGTTGGAGATGATGAATTCTTTATTGTCAAAGTTGATCTTCAAAGAATGACTGAAAGTGGTGAACCATTTGAAGGCAGTAAACCTGAAACACTTGACTTGGATTTATCTAATCATAGAGTTCAACCGGAAATTAGAGAAAACGCTAAAGGTAAAAAAGTCGGAGAGAGTTTTAATTTTTCCTTTAAAGATGAACAGACTAAGAAGAATGAATCCGGAGAGGAAGAAAAAATTTCTGAAACTTTTCTTTACAATGCTGTAATTAAAGAAATTAAGAAGATAGTATTGCCAGAATTGAATGAAGAATTGGTTAAAACATTAACAAAGGATAAAATCAGTTCCCCCGAAGAATTTAAAGAAGATATTAAAAAAGAAATCACAAATTACTATAACCAGCGAACCGAAGAATTTTTGCACAGAAAGCTAATGAGTTCAATCGTTAGCAACAACGAGTTTACACCTCCTGCTTCTCTTGTACAAAATGTTCTTCAGGAACTCATCAAGCAAGAAGAAGAAAATGGCAAAAAGATGGGAATGAAGAATATTGATAAAAATATGCTTAAGGAAAAACTTTTACCCTCCGCTGAATTTGAAGTTAAATGGTATCTTTTAAAAAATCTAATTCAGAAAAAAGAAAACTTAGAATTTTCAGAGAAAGATATAAATGATTTAGCGGCCAAAGATGCTGAGAAGACTGGTATAGCTATTGATAAGCTGATTAATTATTACAAGTCTTCAAACATTGCGGAAAAGTTGATTGACAAAAAGCTTTTCGACTTTTTAAAGGAAAAAAATAACATAGTAAAAGTAGCACCGGAAAATCTTTCATAAATTTTATTAAAGGAAAATAAATGACAAAAGAAAAATTCGAGATATTCAATCAATTAGTACCTTACGTAATTGAACAAACAGGACGTGGTGAAAGAGGAATGGATATTTACTCACGACTTTTACGTGAGAGAATAATCTTTCTTGGAACAGCGATTGACGATCATGTGGCCAGCTTAACTGTAGCTCAGTTAATTTTTTTAGAAGCGGAGGATCCCGAAAAAGATATCTTTCTTTATGTTAATTCTCCCGGAGGAAGTGTTAGTGCCGGACTCGCAATTTATGATACTATGAAATACATCAAACCCGATGTTTCGACAATTTGTGTAGGTATGGCAGCAAGTATGGGAGCTGTTCTATTGGCAGGCGGTGCTAAAGGAAAAAGAAACTCTTTACCGCATGCAAAAATAATGATCCATCAACCCTGGGTTGGCGGTCTTCAAGGTCAAACCTCCGATATTGAGATTCATGCTAGAGAAATGATAAAAACTCGCGACACCTTATATAATATTTTATCTGAACATACTGGAAAATCGATAGAGCAACTTACTAAGGATTGTGACCGTGATTATTTCCTGACCGCAGATGAAGCTAAAGAATATAATTTGATTGATAATATTTTCAGCAAACGAGCAAGCTTAGATAAAAAATAATAACTGGGAAGGAAGATTTTTTAATCTTCCTTCCATCATTTTTCTCACCTCTTTCCAATTTAATCTTTTAAACTTGATATGACAAAACAGTTCGATTTTAAAAACTTAATTTCAAGAATCACACTTTTGCTTACCGCATTTCTGGTGATGATGCTTACGCAAAGCTTATACCCGCAAAATCATAAAAATGAATTAGATAATTTTATTAATGAGTATAAAGCCAATAAGAATATTCCATCGGTTTCCGGTGGAGTGAGTTTAAATGGAAAGATAACATGGCTTGGGGCGGTTGGTCTTGCTGATATCGAAAATAATGTGCCGGCTAAACCGAATACGGTTTATAGAATTGCATCAATTTCAAAAGCCATTACTTCAGTTGCAATTATGCAGCTCGTCGAACAAGGTAAAATTAAATTAGATGAAGACGCCCGAGCTTATCTTCCCTATTTTCCTAAGAAAAAGTGGAAATTTTCTGTACGCCAATTGCTAAATCATACTTCCGGTATTCGCGGTTATAGGTATGGAGAATTTAACAGCACTGAATCTTTCAAATCAATTAAGGATGCTATTCGAGTTGTTATGGATGATTCACTACAATTTGAGCCTGGGACAAAATATCTCTATACAACTCTTGGTTACAATTTGCTCGCCGGTATACTTGAGAGTGTTTCTGGAATGAGTTATGAACAGTATCTAACTAAGAATATTTTTGAGCTGGCTGAAATGACCTCTACCTATTTAGAATATCAACCAAAAATAATTTTTAATAAAGCACGAGGGTATCTTAAAAATAGTTTCAGAAAATTTGAAAATGCCGAATTGGCTGATTTGAGCATTAAGTTTGCTGGCGGCGGAATAATTTCAAACCCAGAAGATCTTTTAAAATTTGCGCACAAACTGATTTCGTTTAAGTTAATTAAGCAAGCAACGCTTGATACGATATTAATTCCCACCATAACTAAAAATAAAGATACACTTAACTACGGTTTAGGATTCAGCTTTGGCACTGATCAAAAAGGTAGAAAATATTTTGGGCATAGTGGCGGTGGAACAGGATTTACATGCGATCTAATTATATACAGGGAAAAATCATTAGCTGCAGTCTATTTAACAAATATCAGAGATAGATTTTTAGAAAATCCGGCAAAGTCATTTATTTCAATAGTTCTTGATAATATTTACGAAAGACCCAAGAAATCTTTAGCGGATAGAATGCTGGCAATATATTTGGAATTTTCCATTGACTCCTCCCTTGTTAAATCAGAAATGCTCATTCGTGATTCTTCCGCGACGTATAAAAATGATGATGAGGAGATAATACTCTTCGGTTACGACTTAATCGCTGCAGGCAATTATTCTGATGCAATTTACTATTTCAAATATCTTATCTCAAAAAAAGAAAACTTTTCGCAATACTATATCGGCTTAGCCGATGCTTATTTTAAAGACGGAAATAAAGGATTAGCTTTAAAAAACTTTAAAGCAGCTGTTAAGCTTGATTCCAGAAATAAGTATGTGCAGAGTATGATCTATAGAATTGAGACAGAATAATCAAATCTTTATCGTCTTTTCATTCCCAGATCACACGTAAAAGATTATTTAAATAATCCCCTTGAATTACTGAACTAATAGCATCATTTTAATGTTCAGATTAAAAATATTCACCTATGATTGGAATACGCTTTACAAAATATATAGAGAATTTATCGGGCAATTCATCCTTTGATAAATTACTTAAGCTATTTTTAGAACTGCTTACAATTACGTCGGGAAATGCAACTGAAGCGCTTAGTTGGCTCAGCGAGCTCGATAAGCAATACAAGGTAACTGACGATTCATACGGCGTTGGCGATTTTATTGAAGATTTAAAGAAAAATAATTATCTAAAAGAAGATGAAAATAAAAATGTTTTTGTAATTACTTCAAAAACCGAACAATCCATCCGGAAACAATCGTTAGATGAAATATTTGGTAAGTTAAAAAAATCCAAAAGAGGTAATCACCGGACTCCATTTTCGGGTGTTGGTGATGAACTAACTTCAGAGAGAAGAGAATTCAACTTTGGCGATTCTTTAGATCAAATAGCTTTAACCGAATCAATAAAAAAGGCGCAGATAAATCACGGTATAGATGAATTCAAGCTAACCGAAAAAGATCTTGAAGTTGAGGAAAGAGATTTTAAAGCTTTAACATCGACAGTTTTGATGATAGACATTTCTCATTCAATGATTTTGTACGGTGAGGACAGGATAACACCTGCAAAAAAGGTTTCAATGGCATTATCTGAACTTATAACAACCAAATATCCTAAAGATACACTTGATATTATTGTTTTTGGTGATGATGCTTGGCCTATCGAAATTAAAGATCTTCCCTTTCTTCAGGTTGGTCCTTATCATACAAATACTGTTGCGGGTCTAGATTTGGCAGTTGATATTTTGCGAAGAAGGAAAACGACCAACAAACAAATATTTATGATAACAGACGGAAAACCAACGTGCTTAAAAGAAGGTGCAAGATATTATAAAAATAGTTTTGGTTTAGATAGAAAAATCGTAAACAAGACCCTTGATTACGCTGCCAAATGCAGACACTTGGGAATTGCAGTTACAACTTTCATGATTGCAAGAGATCCATATTTGCAAAAATTTGTGAGAGAATTTACCCAAACAAATAACGGTAGAGCTTTTTACAGCAGTCTTTCAGGTTTAGGTGAATATATTTTTGAAGACTACATTCGAAACAGAAGAAGAAAAGTTAAGTGAGTATGATCTAACCTGTTCTGAGAGTAATACAGAATAAGGTCAAGGTAAATTTAGTGATCTGGAGTTACTAAGGTTAATAATTAAGAAAAGAGCTAGTTAATATAGTTTTAACCTTAGTGATCTTCCCCCCGCAGAGTACAAGAAGTTAAGTTATTATATTAATAACTAACAAACAGGAGTTAAAGATGGAAATTCGTAAAACCAGAATGAGATACGGGGAAGAATTTAAGCGGAATGCGATAAAATTGGTAAT
>JBGSOQ010000332.1:0-7333 GCA_041739035.1 Ignavibacteriaceae bacterium
CTCGATTTTAACAAAGCATATAATCCGCCCTGTGCTTTTACCAAATATGCAACGTGTCCTCTGCCTCCGGAAGAAAATCGATTAGGCATAAAAATTACAGCTGGTGAAAAAAATTATGGGTTAGGGCATTAACAAAATTTATTTTTGGAGCGTGACCAAAAAGAAGAGAAATAGTCATTGCGAGGAGTGAAGCAACGAAGCAATCTGATGTTTATACTTAAAAAATGAGATCACTTCTCCCCCCGCCATCGGCGGGGGAATCGTGATGACAAATTACTTTTTAATCCCCTTCTCGGAATGGGCTTTTAATTTATCCTTAAAAACCTTCTCAAATTTTTCAATCTTCGGAGTTATTACAAAGGAACAATAACCTTGATTCGGATTTTGCTCATAATAATCCTGATGATATTTTTCTGCAGGATAAAAATTCTTTAAGGGACTAATTTCGGTTAAAATTTGATCTTTCCAAATTCCCGCTTTATTTAATTCATCTTTATAACTCTCAGCCTTCATCTTTTGTTCATCGTTGTTGTAAAATATTACTGATCGATATTGCGTGCCAACATCAGCGCCTTGTCGGTTTAAAGTAGTTGGATCATGTGTTTTCCAAAAGATTTCCAAGAGTTCATCATAAGAAATAACGTTCGGATCGAATTTGAGCTGAGTAACTTCCGCATGACCTGTTTTACCCGTGCAAACAGCTTCGTAGGTTGGATTTGGAACTGAGCCGCCGGAATAACCTGATTCAACTGAAACTATGCCTTTTACTCTTTCAAAAATTGCCTCTGTGCACCAGAAACATCCTGAGCCAAAAGTTGCCGTTTGCAGTGTGCTATCTTCAAATTGATTCATTTTATCCTTTTCATTTTTGTGATCTTGTGATGACGATTGCTTACATCCCATAAATGCTATAAAAAATGCTGTGAATAATATAAGTGATTTCATTTTATGACTTCTAATTTTATTTTTCATATAACTCTAAAACAAATTTTGATAGAAATAAATTCCTATTGATTAACATAATATTAAGCAATTATTACCGAATAAAAAGTGATATAAATAACAATGCTTCCCTTGTATTTGGAGCGATTAACGCCAATAGAATTGAAAAGTAGAACCGAGCAGTTACTTGAGCTTCAGAAAAAGTGCAGAATTTGTCCCCGTGAATGTCTTGCAAACAGGCATGATGGAGAAACCGGTGATTGTAATTCAACGGATCAACTAATCATTTCAAGCGTAAGTCCTCATTTTGGGGAAGAACCGCCTTTAGTCGGCACAAATGGCTCGGGAACAATATTTTTCACAAACTGCAACCTAAAATGCGAATTCTGCCAAAATTATGATATTAGTCAATTAGGTGCGGGTTCGATTACTACAATTGAAGAACTAGTCAGTGAAATGTTGAAGCTGCAAAATAGAGGATGCCATAACATTAACCTTGTTACACCCACGCATTTCACACCGCAAATTGTTAGTGCTTTGGTTATTGCTGTTGAGCGAGGGCTTGAGATTCCACTCGTCTACAACTGCGGTGGCTATGAATCTGTTGAAACATTAAAACTGTTGGATGGAGTTATTGATATTTACATGCCTGACATAAAATATTCTGACGACAAATTAGCTGAAAAATACTCTGGTGTCTCAGATTACTGGCAAACAGTAAGAACAGCAATCTTAGAGATGCACCGACAAATAGGCGATTTGAAAATAAGCAGGAGGGGCATAGCTCAGCGCGGATTACTTGTTAGGCATCTTGTTTTGCCCAATGGTATTTCAGGTTCTGAAAAAGTGATTGATTTTATTGCTGATGAAATTTCAACCAACACTTACTTAAATATTATGGATCAATATCATCCTGCTTACAAAGCTAGTGCTTATGAAGAACTTAACCGACCCATAACTCAAATAGAATTCTTACATACAATTCAATATGCAAGGAGTAAAAATCTGTACAGAGGTTTCGATATTTAAATAGTTCACCTTACGCAAGTGAGTGTAAAACCTCCGAGGTTTTATAATAGTATATACTTAAAGTTATCTTTTGGCTCTTAAGTGAAAATAATTTCATAAAACCATTCGGTTAAACCTCGGAGGTTTGTCATTTTGCGTAACGTGAGTAAGTAATTTGATCTTTTTAGATTTCTCTCTCCCAAAAAACTCTAATACTTTTTTCCCCATCGCCATATTGAAGAAGATAATTACCTTGATACGAACGTTTTAGTGCCTCGCCAATTCTTCTTGCAATATGAATTCCTGTTGTTGTTATAACAGTTTTGTTTTCTTTTTCCGCTATTGAGATTATCCTCTCAAGCGGCCTCTCATTTTTTTCTAAGTGTTCAGTATTGTGAATAAGATTTATAATATCTTTTGAATGAACTCGATAAAAATTCCCCTTTATTTCGATAAATCCAGCCGGATAGTCATCATTTATTCTTCGGCATGCTGGACACGTGGTCTTTGTTGTTACTTGATCTGTTGTTTTCCATGTCCATCTTCCGCTGGAGTAAACAGCACTGCACTTACTGCAAACAGCAGCTTCCTTCAGAATGATTTGATCAACATATGCATCCTTTCTATTATCTTTAATTAAACGATCTTTACGACGGACAGAACTCTTGACTCTCATAAATCCTCCTTCAATTAGATTAAAGAGTAATTACAATTGTTCCGACTATTTTTTGAATATTTTAGGTTAGAAAAAATTTGTGAAGATTGCATTTAAATCCAGTTTATAGTAAAAATGATTTATCTCTATAAACCAAAGCAGAATACTCAGAGAACTCAGAAGAACCTTAACATTAATGTAATAAACTTTTTTTAAAAATGTAATGCCAAAGAAAAAAAATTGTGTAAAATTAATTGGGTGTGATGCGGAAACAAAAATAAACTTAAAGAATTGGATTTTAATTCAGATTAATCTGATCAATTTTTAATCATTGATGAAACTCGAATAACTCGCGATTATATTTATAATTCCGCAAAGCAGCTGCTGAAAGTGGGGCTAAAGCTTTAATTAATCCGCCTATTGATTCTTTTTCATTTTCAAAAATTAGAACACGCGATACTACTGAAACGTTTATTTTTGTATCGGGATACTTGTTAATGTTTTCTTCTAATATCACAGAATTGATCATTAAATCATTAGGGTTTAATATTATTGTCTCACGATCAGTCAATTTTTTGAAAACCGACTCAAAAATCCCCATGGAAAATCCATAATGAGTGCAGCACAAGGCAGTTATAATTGGTTCATTAATATTATCCAGTTTTTGAATCGCTTCATTTAGGTATTGGTTAATTAAGTCTGCGACTGCTTGGCTTTCGGGAGCATTCTGAATTTCGCTTTCAAGATTGAGACATGCTTGGTTGATAACCCGATTATCATCAACTCCATTTTCAATCAGCTTTCTTTTGTGTGTGCCCGATTTGATTGTTGTTGGTGTTCCCAAAATTATCACCTCACTTTTGGCATTTCTTTTAAGTTCCGATAAAACCATTGAAACTCCAAAATCCACAATTCCAAGAACCGGCGTTTTTGAAACTTGCGCGAACTGAGTATAGGGATAGACAACCGACAAAGTATTGCAAGCAATTAAAATTAAATCGGGAGAATAATTATTTTCCATGCTTAGCAATGCCTCGTTAAAGACTTCAGCTTTAACTTCAATGTTAGGCATTGAATTATAACCTGTGCCTTTTTTGTGGAGCGCATTAAAAAAGATTAAATTCACTTCTTCAAAAGCATTGGCCTCTTTTAATTTATTTTCCACACCTGCACAAACAGACATTCCTCCTAAGCCGGAATCGGTTATTACGACAGTTATTTTCTTCTTATTTAATATTTTTTTCATATCAATCGAACTTTCTTCTGAAATGTTATCATTCTGTGGAAGGGCTAACCTGAAAGGCACCAATTGTAATAGACAAATTAAGAAAAGCAGTTTTTTGAAAATCATTTTAATCTTAAATATTTGAATAAAAAAATAGTCTATTTCAATATATTAATAAAACAGAAGCTGGCATTCTATCTAAAAATATATCTTCTCGATTAAAATTTTTTGATTCTTTCCCATTGATAACGACATTTTTCGGGGGTTCCTTTTTAAAATTCTTAAAAATTATTTTGTTGTTTGGAAGCTTAATATCTCCAGAGATGTTAATTTCATATTCGTTCTGAGATTTTCGGACAGCATAGCTTACATCACCATAGTAAGTCGGCATCTCCGAGACTGAAATTCCTTCGGGTGAATCGACCCATTCTTCTTTCAACCCGGCTCCTAAGATCATAGTTGTATCTAAGTCATCCTCATAAACAAACATCGCTCTAACAGCATTTATATAATCTGAACCAACCCAAGTATGAGGCATATCTCCAATGAATCGCGGTTCGTCAATATTTTTCCATACAACTTCGGCCCAATGATTCCATTCTTCAGGTCTTTGATCGTCAAAAAAGAAATCGAGCATTTTATGCGCTTTTTCCCTTTGATTCAAATAAATGAATGAACCGACTATTCTCAATTCATAAGGTGTGTAATTTATCCAATCAGTTTCCGGTTGCATGCGTTTTAAGGCAAAGTCGTAATATTTTTCGAATGTGTTTAGCAGTTCTTTCTCAGGCAAATTTTTATGTTCATTACATGGAAACATTGCAATAGTTGTAGAGGTTGCATCAAAATCTCCAAGCTCAGCACAGCCTGGAATGTAATCTATCTTGTGATTGCTAATTGCTAATTTTATTGAGTTTAGCAAATTGGTTTCAAAATCATCGCGTAATTTTATAAACCTTTCAGTTAGTACTTTTTCATTCAATAATTGAGCAATCTCGACGGCGTCTCTGAGTCCTCTTATCGTGAAAAAATTATCCCAGTAAGAATGCATTGGCTTCGCAGAATATCCTTCATGACTTATTGATTCAGGCATAAGTCCGTAAAAAACTAATGAATCTTTTTTTTTATATTGATCTGTTTTCCTTTGGTTTGTTAAAAATTCTATGTAGTTCACAGCGCCAACAACATTTTGCAATTTATCCTTTACGAATGAAGTGTCGTGTGTGAATTTGAAATACTGAAGGATTGCATAAATGTACTCTCCGTGGCTGTCATTTTCCGGAGTTGGGTCAGCGCCACGTCGGTCAACAACACAAGGAATTTTTCCGGATGGGAATTGATAAAGCGAAAACCAATCTAAATAATTTCTTACTTCGTCCTTCAAACCCAGTCTTAACAAAGCGCTGGAAGTTAATGTTCCATCTCTCATCCAAGATCGTTCGTAGCTTCTGGAACCGGGCTGGATTGCGGGTCCATCTTTATTTATAAGAATGTAGGCAAGATTACTCTTCATAGTATTTATTAATTTTTCACCAGATGGTGGAAGATTAATATTTATTTTATCAAGTTTCTCATGCCAAAAATTAATCTCATTTAAAAGTTGATCACTAAAATATTTTGTGGGATTTGATTTTGCTTCGCTAAAAAGTTCATTTCCTTTTTGATAGAATGGAATGATGAATACAAAGTCTTGAAACTCACCGGCAGCAAGATTTAAATCATATTTCATACATCCTGATGCAAATCCAAAATCATCTTTAGCAGAATATGAAGCCGGGATTGAATTTTTCAGCAAGCAATCAATAATTTCTCCTTCGTAAAATTTTGTGGCTCCGAATTCAGCCGGTTGAGTTAATGGGATGATCTTTTTTTCATTATTCACTGCCACTTCCTTCCCATCAAAAGAAATTTCTTTTATTTTCGAAACTCCGCCCTCATTATTTAAAAATTGCCATTTGGGATTGACCTGATAAGGTCTAACGGCAATTATTAATTTACCCGAGATCGATTTAACTGAAGTATTGCTCACTCGATATCTAACTAACAATGCTGAACTATTTGGCTCACCGAATGCTAGTGTTTTAATTTCAAGATTTAGCGAGGGATGAATCCACGTGACTGATGGAATAGGCAAATATTTATTTTCAAGCGATTGTTTTAGTTGAACATCTTTCCAAGTTAACAGCTTATTTTCCAGTTGAATAAATGGCTCAATAGAAAATGACGACTTATCAACTTCAATCGTGCCCTGTTCGTTTATCAATCCTTCTTTTAGATCTTCACTTACGCCAATTATTGTCCAGTATGATTGCTTATCATAAAAATATTTTGGGAATGAACCTTCGGGATAATAGCTTGCAACATTTGTGAAAAAATTATTCAAGCCTTGAGAAAAAGATGGTTCTTTTATTTCTATCTCCTTAAGCGAATAGCCTTTATTTCGGCTGCTTTTTTGAAGGTTGATCTGTAGATATCGTGCATCAACATTTTTTAAATAGATGAAGTTACGCATCAATTTATTATCTGAAATTGAAAACACTTCTTCCCAGCGAATCTTATCATTTGAAATTGAAATGCTAAAATCTTTGGCATATTCGGTTTCATCCCAATGAATTACGAGTCCGCCAATTTCCTTAATAAATTGAAAATCAATTAATATATTTTGTTTTCCGGGTTTTGCCTTACTTCGCCATAGTGTTGACAAATTATTGTCAAGAATTGTATTTAAATTTTTATCCGCTGGATTTGATGAATAAACTATTGGTTTTGCATCAGGATCCTTTGGCAAAGGGATTTCTTCAAAACTCAGATCGTCTAGAAATATTGTTCCTTTTCCTCCCTCAGCTGCTGCAATTATGATCTGGATCTTTTCAAAGTCCTTAACTTCACCGCCGCCAACTGGTCCCCAGGCAAATTCGATATCTCGTTTCTTAATTGTGATTTTTTCCCAGTCAGTTGGAAAGTCAAAGTTTCTTTGATTTCTCCACCAGACATTATCGCCCGATTTGTCAACCAATTTAAATTCTAAATTATTTTTGGGAGAGTTTCCTTTAAGATTAAAAGTGAATTTGTAATTATTGGGTAATCTGAAGGGAAAAGTCTTTTCTATACCGCAGTAGCCCGCACCGCTAAACTCATATTCAAGTCTTATGTAATCTCCAGTCAATCCCGCTTTAGTATTAAGCTTAATTTTAGCCCCATCTGATTCAATTTCCTGCCAATTGGAAAGATTATCAAACTTGTCTATTACAATTTGCTGAGGATTTATTTGCGAAAAGAGAGAAATTAGAGCGAAAAGAGCAAGATAAATCGATTTTTTCATATGAATTCCCTCTGAAAGTAATTTATTTGAGTGGTCCAATGTCTATTTAAAGTGATTTATATCTCATCGGTCAAAATTATTTCACTTTTTTGATGAATTTTCTTGACAAATAAAAATAAAAAAATTAAATTGAAATGTAAACGTTTTCATCCGATATCATTCTCTTGCTAAATTAACTCAT
>JBGSOQ010000340.1:0-10141 GCA_041739035.1 Ignavibacteriaceae bacterium
GTATGGTATAGAGAAAAGAAAAACTGATACCGGTTATATTAATATCTCCGGTGCGGAATTAACTGCTGTGGATTTAGTTGAATATCAAAACCGGATTGGCGGGTTGAATCGTACTGCAACTGTTTTATTTGAATTGTCTGATTCGATGAAAGAAGAAAAATTATTGGAAGTGCTGAATAATGATATTTCATTAAGCGTACTGCAGAGGCTGGGTTATATATTAGATGTTGTTTTGAATAAAAAAGAATTATCGGCGGTTATAAAAAATTATTTAGCCGAGAAAAGAGTATTTAGAGTAGCATTAAAACCGGATACTAAAAAAGAAGGATTTAAAGTGCATCCGGACTGGAAGATAATAGAGAATTACAAAATAGAAACCGATTTTCAATGATACCAAAATCATATATAACTGAATGGAGTAAGAAAGCTCCATGGATAAATAACTACCAGGTAGAACAGGATCTTATAATTGAGAGAGCGATAGTAGAAATATTTTCGCATAATGAATTAAAAGAACTGCTAGCGTTCAGAGGTGGTACAGCTTTACATAAATTATTCTTAAAGCCGCAGGCAAGATATTCAGAGGATATTGATTTAGTTCAAGTAGAAGCAGAGAATATTGGTACAATATTAACTGCGTTGAGGAAACAACTTTCATTTTTAGGGCAAGCGAAGTTTGAATCCTCTGAACATAATAATACATTAAGTTATAGATTCGATTCTGAATATGAAGGAATTGGATTAAAGCTGAAGATAGAAATAAATACAAGAGAGCATTTTAGTGTGGAAGGTTATAATAAAATTAATCACGATTTAACCAGCGAATATTTTTCGGGGACCTGCCTTATAAAGACTTATAGTATAGAGGAATTATTAGGGACAAAACTGAGGGCGTTATATCAACGAAACAAAGGCAGGGATTTATTCGATCTTTGGTATGCTTATACGAACTTAAACATAGATACTTCAAAAATAATTAGATGTTTTCATAGATATCTTGAAAATGATGGTTTAACTATTTCAAGCAGAGAATTTGTCCTGAACATGGAACAAAAAATCAAAGACAAAGATTTTCATGGTGATGTTATTGGATTATTAAGAACTGGGATAGATTACGATACTAATAAAGCCTGGGATATTATTAAAGAAGTAATAATCGATAAATTATGAATAATTGTTAAATAATTATTAGTTGATATTTGATTAGGCGATTCAAAGAATCGCCTTTTTTATTGCTATTACTAAAATAAACTTGAACAAATGCTGAAATGTTCGTAAATTAAAGACAATAAATAACAATGTATTACTTATCCAGGAGTTAATATGTCAGAGAAAATTCCAGTAGAAGAGCTTCAAGAATTAATAAATTTGCAATTCGGCAGCCAGGCAAGTCTTGCCAGAAAGATCGGGCTTGATGATGCTCGATTATCCAAGGGGATTAGAAATCAATCACCAAAGTTTATGGCTAAGTTAAAAAAGATTGGACTTAAGCTAGAGACGTTAGAAGGCAGCGGGGCAAAGGGTTCTAATAAAGATCTTCGCGACAAATTAAAAGGATTACAGGAAAGAATTATTGTTCTTGAAAGTATGCTTAAAGACAAAGACAATGTGATTGAACATCAGAGCAATTTACTCGAGAGGTATTCTGCATTATTAGGTAAACCAACAGGGAAGAAATAAATTTAATTAGAAATAGGGAGGAAGTATGGCAACGGTTACTACAAGAAATAAAAAATTATACATTGATTATAGAGAGGGCGGAAAGCGAAAAAGGAAAGCCTTAAAACTTTATGATACGCGGGATAATAGAAAAAAAGCAGAGGTTGTTCGCAAACAAATTGAGTACGAATTATCAAGCGGTGTGTTCGGAGAGAGATTAAAGAGATTGGATAAAAAGTCAATGACACTATCCAAAGGATTAGAAGAGTTTTTAGAAAATAAAACGGAATTAAGAGAAAGATCTGTTTCAAATTATCGACAAGCGATGAATAAGTTTATCAAGTTCAGCGGGGATATAAATATTGATAAAGTTACTTCAGACCTTGTTAAAACAATTAGAGAAAAGATTAAATACGATAAGTATACACCTAACATAAATCGAAAAAAAGAAATTGCTGATAATAAAAAGATCAACGAAAAGGAATTAAAACTTAAACAGATAAAAGAAAATACAATCATTAGTTATTTTCATAAGCTGCGGATAATATTTAATTATTTTGTAAAGCAGGGGTATATTCAAACTAACCCGATACCAACACAAAAACTTAAACTAAATAGGATAGTTACAATACCAGATAAAGATCTCATTGATATTCTGGAAAAGTTAAAGCAAACAAATCGTGAACATTATAAAATTGTAATGTTCCTTCTTTTGACAGGATTAAGAATCGGTGAACTGATAGGACTAACTTTTGAAAAGCATGTAGACTTTAGAGAAGAAGTACTGCGTGTATGGAATTATAAGAAGGATCGCGAAGATCTTCTTCCTCTTTATCCTGAACTCGCTGAATTTTTAAGAACAGAGTGGAGTGAGTATTCAGGCTTATTGTTTAATTATAAATCTTCACAATCATTTAAGTTCTATGATCGATTTAGAAAACTGGAAGGTTACGATAAATATTCTTTCCATACACTGAGAAAAACTTTCATTTCAAAACTTATAAATAGTGGTATGAGTGTGTATGATGTGATGACTTTAGCACGGCATAAAAACATAGAAACTACATTAAGGCATTACTCATCCGCAGATATACGAAGGATGGGTGCGGAGATAAGTAGTCGTACAAATATGGGCACAATTTTGGGCACAGTTTTCAAAAAAGGCTTAAAACTCGTGGAAAACCAATAAAAAATGAGCGTTTCATATCCTTTGTAATCAGCAGGTCGCCGGTTCGAATCCGATAGCCAGCTCTAAAACCTCGAAAACAAAAGATTTTCGGGGTTTTTTTATTAATTTCAATTTCAGAAATTAATTGGATCTAGTTTGGACTTTTACTACAACGGTTACATTTAGCGAAATTTAATTTTTGTTTCAGTTTATGATAAATCAATTTACACTTTGGGTCTGTAAGAATCCTTTATGATTGTTGCAGCTGTTAGAATAGTTTTTATTGTTTACGTAAATGTGGTAAAATTGAATTCCCCTCCAACAGAATATTACATCGATAGTCTTTTACATTATCTTTGATCTATAAAGGAGTTATTAAAATTTGTTATGAGAACTATTTTAAGTATAGTTTTTTAGTTATCTGGTAATATTAATAGATCCCTCCGAAGATCCAAGTTCAATCCTGTTGCTATTAATAAATTTACCTTTGAATTTTATCCTGCTATTAAAAGGACGTCGTACATCGAATTCAACATAGGCCCCCTCAAAAAATCCACACAAATCGTTTGATCCCTCGGTAGGATGATTTTCTCTTCCCCAAAATATTCCTCTGGTAACTGTTGAATCGAAGGTTACAAAGAAGATGGTATAATTACTATCAGATTCAACTGTCCAAGAATTTGTGATCGGGTCAACAATTGGAGTATTACTATCAACCGGGTTGTTTTCAGGTTTGCACATAATCAACAGCAATGATATAAATACCATAACAGATAGAATGGTCTTTTTCATAAGCCTCCTTATAAATATTTGATTTATTGTTATGCTGCTTCTTGATTTAGTTAATTTCAGAATGTTGCAATCTTGTTATTATTTCATTATAACGATTTTCAAGAATTGGGATTTTTATTTCAAGATTTTTCATTATTTCCGAAATTTTAATTCTGACTTCTTTTTTAAGTTCTTCGGATTTTTCATCATCGCTTACAATTTTCAATCTTATCTCATTTATTGTCTTAATATATTCATTTAACTGAAAGATGTACGGCGTATGTATTTCATCAATCATATAATTAATTGAAGAGGCAAAACTTTCTGATAGGACTGCATCCCATGCAGAGTTTATATCATTCTGCCAATCATTTTTATTATTATTTATCGATTCGAATACAGGATTATAAAATTTAATAGCTTGATTCAAGTGCTCAACTGCCGGGGTTGAGATGAAAGCTTGTTGGTAATACATTTCAAAATTTGTTTTAAGGTTATTAAGTCTTAAAATATATTCATTAAGTACAGGTGAAATTTCAGTGAACAAGGCGTGCCTTTTTTCTTTCCTTTCAAACTTCTGTCGTAACTCGGTTTCAGAAATTTCAAGTCGTTTTGCTTCAAGCTCAATAAATTTTTCTAAAAAGGTTTTGAGGTCTGTGTTTGTCGTACCCACATCCTTCAATAAGCTTTCGAGCTTATTATATTTTAAAATTGATTCATCCATACTTCCAGCTGTTGAAGTATTAATTTCTGAAACTATAATGGTTGTAACAAAATTGGGATCTACGGGGACGGGAATTTTAGCATCAACAGGATAAAGAATCTGTAAGTTGTCATCTTTAATTACAACATCGATAAACTGAACGTCTTGGGGAATTGTAATAGCAAATTCACCTGAGCTGGTTGTTACTGCTTCACCAAAAGAAGTAAATCTGATTGAAAGATTTTTTACAGGCTGTTTATTAATATCTATAATCTTTCCCTTCAGTTGAATCGTCTGTGCGGAAATTATAGCAGGTATTATTAATATCAGAAGAATATAAATAAATTTCATAGTCCGTTTCCAAACCTGATTTCAATCGAACCTCTGTCAGGTACTGTTATATATTCTCTGTAACCGGTATTTCCATGTTTTAGTGCAGTCACAAGTAAAGTTTCACCTTTAGCAGCCGGAACAATAAGTGTAAATACTCCATTTTCATCTGATATAGCTGAAGCAAGCCCGCTTTCAATATCTATGATGACAGAATCAACAGGATTACCATTTTCATTAATAACTCTCCCTCTCAAAAGAGTTGAATCTCTTCTTTCTTCCAATGCTAGATAAATGATTCGGTTATCAGGGATTGAAATTAATCTGCTTCCTTTAATCTTGTATCCCTTTATTTGTGGGATAATATTAACAGATTTGCCTAGATATCGGGAAGGTACCCCAGCAAAAGAAACATCACCATTTTCGCTTAATTGTTTTTCAATTCTCTGATCGCCAATATCAAGAATAAGAGAACCATGACTCAGGATTTTTTCGGGTTCATCTACCACATTTGTTCGAATGGTTAATAAAAATTCTGAATCTGGTGAGGCAAAATAAAATCCTCCGATAACGACCAGGCAAAAAATTACAACAGGACCGGTGAGTTCAATGCTTCCATAAGAACTTTTCCCGGAATATTTTGCACTCGATCGGAGAGCACCAAATAAAAATGCAGCAGAAGTAAGTCCCACGGGTATTAAAACTATATAATAAATTGATTTTGTAATTCCCATCCCTGTTATATTAGGAGCTAACAAGATCATTAATATGGCAAGCACAAGAAAAAAGAGAGAGGCCGCACCACTAATATAAACCCAGGTTAATTTCGAAATCTGATTTGGTTGCTTACTCATAAATCTAATCCTGCTTTAAATATTGATTGAGTTGATATAAATGTAAATTATTGTTAAACATAAAGCAATATTTGTCCATAATCAATTCTTCCACTATTTGTAGGAGAAGTTATCAAAAGCCGCGTTCCAAAAAGTGAACTAAGGATGTTACAGCTTCATAAAACGACAAACTTAAAAACAAAACTTCTAAAAGATCATTAGTTAACAATAAAATAGCACTACCAATTAACTTTTTCCTACCGGTAAACAAATAATGATTTTACTTATTAATAGATTCTTAAAGCTAAACAGAGCAGAATATTTGCTATCACAGAATACTTGATAATTATTACATAAATTTTACTATATTCAGATCTGAAAAGTACTTTTTGTATTTAAGATCAAAAATTAAGGAGAACTAGATGCACAAGAATATAGTCGTACTCTCCGATGGAACGGGTCAGGAAGGAGGTAAGGGATATAACACAAATGTGTATAAACTTTTTAATATGATCGAGGACCGGACGGAAAATCAAATGGCGTTTTACGACAGGGGTCTCGGAACCGGGTGGAGAAGGCTTACTGGTAATGTTGCCGGAATGGGTATATCACAAAACATTTTTGAATGTTATAAATTTATTTTTGATAATTATATGGCCGGTGATGACATATTCCTTTTTGGTTTTAGCAGAGGAGCAACAACGGTTAGAAGTTTATCAGCTTTTATCCACTTATTTGGAATATTGCCTAAATCAAGACCGGAATTAATTAAAAAAGCATATAAAATTTACAAAATTGAAGATGATGTAAAGCGAAAACGATTAGCAGATGATTTTGTATCGCGCCATCATAATCAGTGGACTAAAATAAAATTTCTTGGAGTATGGGATACAGTTGATGCTTTGGGTTTACCATTAAAAAAATTAAATACTTTTATCGATTGGATGCCCATGTTCAGGCATAAGTTCCATAATTTGACTCTCAGTGAAAGTGTTGAGAATGCAAGACAGGCGATAGCGATTGATGACGAACGACTGATTTTTCATCCGAAGATATGGGATATGAAGATTAAGGATTACCAGACGATGAAGCAAGTATGGTTTTGCGGGATGCATACTGATGTTGGAGGCGGTTATAAAGAACAGGGGTTATCGGATATTCCATTAATATGGATGATTGAAGAGGCAAAAAAAGCAAGTCTCAAGATTTATCCAAAACATCGGGTAATTATTAAACTTGATCCGAACGGTTTTATGCACGACTCAAGAAAAGGCTTTCCTAATAATTTATACGTCAGAAAAGCCAGAGAGTGGAATCCGAATACTCATGGTAAACCCGTTGTGCATGAAAGCATACTGCTGCGAAAATTGAATAGACAAAATACAGAATCGCCAACATATAATCCCTGGATATTAAATGCGGATCATGAAGTTGAACCATGGCCTGAATCCCAGAGGATTGGGCATCCAAATGTCTGAAACATTTACTTATGAATTAGGAACAATTCTTAAAAACTTTTAAACAATAATTTTAGTCTATCCCGGAAAAATTAAACTGAAACAATTTTATTTAATACAATTATGATTTGGAGGAGATTATGTCAACAGATTACTTAATCGGTACCGGAATTTATGATGTGACAGGACCCGCAGCTGAGGTTGGTATGTTTGGAATGTCCAGTATAGAGCAGAAAACTGAAGGCATCGAGTCAAGACTTTTCTCACGAGCCTTTATTGTGTGTGATCAGCTTTCAAATAGAAGAGTAGTAATTTTATCCGCAGAAATATTGTCATGCACACAGGCAGTGAAGATGGAGGTGGTTAAAAGACTAAAAAGCATTTATGGAAATGATCTCTACACAACTGATAATGTTTTGCTTAGCGGAACGCATACTCACAGCGGTCCTGGTGGATACTCCCATTATGCGCTATATAATTTATCCATGTTAGGATTTGATCAGCAGAATTTTGAGTGTATCGTAAATGGAATGGTTCAGTCCATCAAAAGAGCTCACGACAATTTAGCCCCCGGTAAGATATTTATAAACAGTGGAAATATTGAAGACTGCGGCCAAAATCGTTCAACGGTTGCTTATGATAACAATCCACAAGACGAAAGAGCAAAGTACAAAAGCAATACAGATAAAGAAATGCTACTCATAAAATTTGTAAAGAATGATGAGAAAGAAATTGGTTGCTTGAACTGGTATGCAATTCATCCAACAAACCGTGGAAATACAAACAAACTTATTTCAGGAGATAATAAAGGATATGCTTCTTATCTTTTTGAAAAAGAAAAGGGAACTAACATTCACGCTGATGAAACTTTCATTGCAGCATTCGCTAATTCTAATTGCGGGGATATTTCGGGCAACGTAAAATATGGAGTACCCGATCTTGCTCATGATTTTATGCACATGAAAGAATTCGGTGATAAACAATTCGTAAAAGCTAAGGAGATTTATAATTCTGCTAACATTCAATTATCAGGAAGTGTGGATTATAAACATACCCACGTTAATATGTCGAATGTACAAATTGAAGGCACAAACAACAGAACATACCCTGCTGCTTTAGGTGCATCTATGTTCTCCGGAAGCACTGAAGACAGTGTATCGGAGTTTGGAATTGTTGAAGGAATTAAAGCAGGTATCTCCGGAGATTATCCTGCCGGGCAGAGAAATATTATCCTTGAAGCAATTAATCTGCTATCCGGCTTGTTAACTGGTTTTAAAGTCCCTGGAATTTTAGACGATGAAATGAAACAAGGGCATACACCTAAACCGGTTGTGTTTGCTCAAGGATTAGCAGAACCATATCCACTTACACCGGAAGTTTGGCCCCTCCAAATTATTCGGATTGGAAATTTAGTTGTACTTGGAATTCCTGCAGAAATAACAACGATGGCTGGAAGACGGTTAAAGGAAACTGTATTGAAAATTTTAACCGAATCGGGAATTAATTATTTAGCTATGACTGCATATGCAAATTCTTATTCGGGATATATTACCACAAAAGAAGAATACGATGTGCAGCATTATGAAGGAGCTTCGACTCACTTTGGTCCCTATACTTTGTTAGCATTCCAGCAGGAATTTGCCAAACTCGCTAAAGCGATGAAAGAAGGAAAGACAGTTCCTCCCGGACCCACTCCAAGAGATTTATCCTCCGAACAAACCACATTACAGACACCAATTGTTACAGATACGCAGCCCTGGCCATGGATTCCATTTGGTGGTGTTCAAACGGATGTTAGTTCTTTTTACAAAGTAGGAACAACTGCCAAAGTTATTTTTTGGGGTGCTCATCCTAAAAATAATTTGAGAGTACAAGGAACTTTTCTTGAAGTTCAAAAAAAAGAAGGCGATAAGTGGGTAACCATTTTTAATGATAATGATCCATGCACAATATATCAATGGAAGAGAGATTTTATTGCAAACTCAAAGATCACTATAGCATGGAATATTCCTGCGGATACAAAGCATGGTGAGTATCGAATTTGCCATTACGGAGATTCAAAAGATATTTCCGGCAAAATAAATCCGTATAAAGGAGTTTCTAGTACATTCAGAGTTGGAGAAGCAATATCCCTAAATGAAATCATTTTTAATAACTCTTACGGTAAACAAGTTGATCTGTGGTTTTATCATCCTCAGGATTGGTTGAAGTGGAGTGCTTATGCAAGACATACGTTACAGAAAGATGAAAAGTTTACATGGAAAATTCCATCCGGCTGGGGCAAAGTTCAGGTCAGGTTTTCAGGACCAGGCAAATGGCGGACTATCTCCAGTGGTGAGTCAATTAAAATTAAATCAAACGGTGAGATTGAAAATGCAAGTTAATAACTCACCTTACGCAGAAAAGTAATTAGTAAAGAGATGACATCTTTATATTTTAAAATAAAAGTAACATTTACATTACAATTTGAGTGCTGATTTAACCAATAAAAAGATGTCATCTCTCGGTTTTGCATAAGGTGAGTTAATAATTTTGTGAGCATCTTAAATGAGATCGACATCTTAAATTTGTTCTGAATCAAAAAAAGGAGGCAACCTTAATGTTATCAGAAACCAACGCGGGTTTAAAAAAAGTTGAATGGTGGGTAAGACTCTATTCATATATTACTTCTGCCGCAATTCTATATGGTATAGCTGCTGCACACGTTCCGGCAATAATTGGAGTGCCCTGGTCTTCTTGCGAATTCTGCAACTGTAAATTAGTTTGTGTTCTCGTATTCCATCTCTATGAAGTACCGCTTGTTGCTTTTAACACCTTCTTCGCCTGGTATGGATTCAAACGATTTTCTGCAGTTTCTATACATAATTACAATTCGCTATTGACATTTGCAATTGTTTCAAATCTCTCTTTCTTCACATTTGAAACTTTACTGCTATTTGAGAGTGTAAAAAGCGATGCACCTGCCTGGGAAAGTATTGGATTAAGTTCAGTTGCGTTGATATTGGTAGGAGGGGCTGGATTGGGATTGTATGTAAAACAAAAATTAGTTTCTTATTTATATCAACCTAACAAAGATTAAGGAGTTCTTTTATGGATTGTGAAATAAAAAAAGCACCCGATGGTTTCTATCATCCGGAAACTGAAGAGCAAATAATCTGTCTTGTGAAAAAAGCTTATGACGAGGGATTACAAATTCGTGTCAGAGGTGCTACACACTCAA
>JBGSOQ010000358.1:0-6227 GCA_041739035.1 Ignavibacteriaceae bacterium
CTATTACCAATTTTATCGCATTCCGCTTAAATTCTTCCCCGTATCTCATTCTGGTTTTACGAATTTCCATCTTTAACTCCTGTTTGTTAGTTATTAATATAATAACTTAACTTCTTGTACTCTGCGGGGGGAAGATCATCTGATGAAATTTAACCTTATTACCTTATTCCTAATAGGTGCAACATTTAATCCGCTAGAAATTTGAAATTCATAACATAACTTTTTATTGAAGTTGATAAATAAAAAAAATTTTACTTCTTAATTATTCTCAGCAACTTATTCTTTCCACTTTTGATTGACTGCTCATCAGTTCTTACAGTTACATAATTTCCACGAAGCCACATTTCAGACATATCACGGTAATGTTCACTCATGAAATTGCCCGATTGTCCCGTTGTTAGAACCATGTGGAATTCATCAGGTTTTGAGAAATCAAAAATATACCTCATCGTTGGTCCAAGAATATTATCAAACTGATCGTGATCAAATAAAGGAAATTCTTTTATTCCATCTGCAAAAGCATACTCAGTATTAAAGAGTGTCGTTCCATCTCCGCCAATGCTAAATGGACCAATGTTTATAAACTTGTCCAACAATGAAGATGCTCCGCTAAAAGAATGTTTGAAGGTTGCTTTGTGAAAACTACCCCATTGCCAATTTGTTATATCCTTGCCGCAGCTGCCTTCTAACTCAGCCAATGCATCCGAAAGACTCTTACGAATTATTTCAAGCTTACCTTCAGTTTTAGGAGTTGAAACATTATCAAACCAAGTGTTTGATGAATCGGAAAGAATTTTCAGCACAGTCCGGTAAGGAACATTTGCGATGAAAACATATTCGTTAAAAAGATCTTTGCCCATCTCATCAAGCAAAGTGTTCTCGAGAAAATATTTAAGGAACATTGCATAGATCGTTGGGACTTGACTGAACTCGTTCATTTCAAAATCCCATTGCCGGAACATCTTAAGCGATAAATTTAAGTTTTGATCAATAACTTTTATTCCCTCGAATGATGCTAAAATGTGCTTAATAATTTTCTCTGCATATGGTGAAGTTATATCCATCTGATACTTTTTAGAATCTTCTACAGAATGCTTTTCCTTTGATGTAAGCAAATAATTTATTCTTTCTGAACGTGAAGATGGTTCCCAAATGTTTGAAATATGATATTTAAAATCCTTTACAAGCTTATTGTTAGCGGTTGCAAGAAAGTTTGTTGAAGGATTGAAAACTGTCGGCAATTCATTCATCGGAACTAACCCTTTCCAATCATACTTATCGGTAGTACCATCATAAATAAATGTTGGATTGATTGCATTACGAAGCGGTAACTTTCCACCAAACATATATCCGATGTTGCCGGATTTATCGCCATAAACAAAATTTTGTCCCGGCAATCCATAATTCTTAAATGCCGCCTTAAACTCATTCCAATTTTTTGCTTTGTCGATCAAGTAGAAAGCGTTTAACTCATCACTGAAATCCTCACCCAGCCAACGCATACTAATCACTGCAGAACTTTTACTTTCGGGATATATTACTGTGAATGGATGAATGTTTGAGATGATAGGTCCGCGATGAGTTGATTTGATTTCAAACACAACTTCTTTTTGATTTTTGACTTTTATCGTATCCTTAAAAATGTTTAAGCTTTTCCATTCATTGTTAAATAAATATTTTTTTTGTGTAGAATCTAATTTCTCAACATAAAAGTCAGCATCATCAAGCATAATGTTAGTAACGCCCCAGGAAATATTTTGATTCTTACCAACAACAACTGCCGGCGCACCGGGGATTGTGAAGCCTTCAACATTCCAATCACCGCCGCGTATAACTGCAGCATACCATCTACTTGGAGCACTGAAATGTAAATGAGTATCGTTTGCAATAATTGGTAATCCTGATGCCGACTTCTTTCCATTAACAATCCAGTTGTTTGAACCGAGATGAGTTCCTGACATTCCCATGAAATCCCGAAATTGTTTATCAACTTCAATAATCGATTTACCAATGGCGGGATAATTTTTAATTTCTATCGGAAGTAACAATTTTGAATTCTCAGGATAATCGGGAAGAATTTCGAGCATCTTTTCTTCACCAAATTTTTGAACGAGAAATGAAAAAGTGAAATCAATCCACCAGCTTATGTTTAATTCCCAGGCCATCATTCGCCCTGCTATTAAGCTGTGTTCGAGTTTCCATTCCTCAGGATCATAATCGAGAACATCAAATTCTGCCGGGAATTTTCCTTCAGCATCATGAATGTAAAGATTAACTCCCTTTGCGTATGCATTTAATAGGTTTAGAGATTTCGAGTCAATTTTTTTTATGTTCCGATCAACAATTCTTCTTAATCCAACAGTGCGAAACATTTTATCAAAAGGAACTGACTTTTCACCCATAACTTCGCTCAGTCTTCCCTCTCCTGCACGCCTAATTATGTCCATCACAAAAAGTCTGTCTTGAGCGTGAACATATCCTAAAGCAAATGCAGCATCTTCTTCAGTTTTAGCAATGATGTAAGGGATTGCTACGCTATCGCGATAAATTTGAATATCAGCAGAAATTTCAGAATCGCTAATTTCTCCTTCATAATCAGGCAGAGTGGAATTTAGGATTTTATAAAAAACAATTCCGCTGACAATTAGCAAGAGAATAAAAGTGAAAGTTACTCCAATTGTTATCTTAATCCATCTTGGCATTGTTACTCATTTTTATTTGATACACTAAAATAAAAAAGCCCCAATACAATTGGGGCATAAAAAAAAGATTTTAATTTTATTTACGAATTGGATTTACGCGAGAAGACGTAATTAAAAAACTCGTTTCGTGTTTCAGGATTGATAAATCTTCCATTGTAGCTCGAAGTAACCGTTGAGCTGTTAACATCTTGTATTCCTCTTGAGGAAACACAGAGATGATCAGCATCAATCATTACGGCAACATCTTCAGTTTGAAGCAGTTCTTTTAACTCAGCAGCAATCTGCATTGTTAATCTTTCCTGGACTTGAGGCCTTTTTGCAAAGTACTGTACGATTCGGTTAAGTTTTGACAATCCTATTACTTTTCCGCTTGAAAAATAAGCAACATGAGCTTTTCCAATTATAGGAACGAAATGATGTTCGCATGTTGAGTAAAGCGTAATGTCCCGTTCAACAATCATCTGATTGAATTTGTATTTATTCTCAAACAAAGTTATTGCCGGCTTATTATCTGGATTTAATCCTCTAAAAAATTCCTTAACATACATTTTAGCTACTCTTTTGGGAGTGTCTTTTAAGCTGTCATCAGACAAATCCAAACCTAGAACATGCATTATTTCTTTGAAGTTCTTTTCAATTAGCTCAATTTTCAAATCATCATCAATTTTAAATGCATCTGTCCGCAATGGGGTTTCTAATAAACCGGTACCACTATGATCATTACTATCTTCAAAGTTTATTAACTCAGGGTATGTCGCGCTCATCTTGTTTCCTTAAAATTTAATTGAATTTGCACAATTATATTTAATAACCAAATCACGATAAATAAAGTTTCATTTAAGCTAAAACTTTTTAATAAAAAAAGTATCTTTATAATGTAAATTTCTTGTATAGCAACAGATCATTTAGAAAAACCAAATTTGGGAGATTATAATGCAAATTGGCATTGTAGGATTACCTTTTTCAGGAAAAACAACACTATTTCAAACTATAACCAAGACTCTTCTTGATACTTCACAGCTATCTCGTCCGGAAACTCATCTTGCTGTTATTAAGGTACCGGATTCCAGATTAGATAAGCTGACTGAAATGTTCAATCCTAAGAAAAAAGTTAATGCTACAATTGAGTTTATTGATGTTGCAGGATTAAAATCCGATGAGTCAGGTTCGGTTAAATTTTCTGGAAACTTTCTGGGAAATGTTAAAAATAATGATGCTTTAATTCTTGTTGTAAGATTATTTAAAGATGAAACAGTCGTTCATACTGAAGGATCTTTAGATATGATGCGTGATATTAATTTATTTGAAACTGAATTTATTCTTTCTGATTTAGGAATTGTTGAGAAAAGAATTGAAAGCTTAAAAAAGCAGATACTTAAGACTCAAGATGATACGATGAAACGTGAGCTTGCTTTACTCGAAAAATGTAATTTACATTTACAGAGTGAAAAACCATTGCGCGATGCTGATCTTTCCAAAGAGGAATTGGCAATTTTAAAAACCTATCAGCTTCTCTCAATAAAACCTATTTTGATTGCCTTAAATCTCGATGAAACTCAGGTAAATGAAAGAGATTCATATTTAGACAAATTAGTTAAAAGTAAAGTCAGCAAACATACTAAGGCCTTAGCGTTTTTTGGCAAGATAGAATTTGAAATGTCCGAACTATCAGAAGAAGACGCAAAAATTTTTATGACAGAATATCGCATTAAAGAATCAGCATTAAATAAAATTATTCGAGAAGCTTATTCTCTTTTAGGATTACAATCATTTTTTACTGTAGGTGAAGATGAATGCCGTGCCTGGACAATAAGAAAAGACATGAATGCTCAAGAAGCAGCTGGTGAAATTCATACGGATTTTTTCAATAAATTTATTCGTGCCGAAGTTGTTCATTATGATGATTTTGTTAACAGCGGCTCATTTGCAAAGGCAAAAGAAATAGGAGTTTGGAGATTGGAAGGTAAAGAATATGTTGTTAAGGATGGAGATATTATTTCGGTGAGACACAGCTAACTACTTACGAGATTGCTTCGAGGGTGACCAAAAAGTAAAATTTATTGAAGAATAGAACGCTGATTTGACTGATTTAAGAAGATTTTCACAGATTTTTAAATTGAATAATTACTTTTTGATCACCTTCTTGCAATGACGTTTCACTCGTAATAATTTATTTTACATCCGCAACCATCCCACATTTTATCATAAATCTCCAGTCTTTCAATCACTAAACTCATCGCATCTGCTTCACTTTCAAATTTCCTAATCATTTTTTCGCCTTGGTTAGTCGTTTCCTGCAGGTAGAAGAGGTTTTCAATTCTTAAAATTCTTATGAAGTCGCGTAGCTTAGTATCATGTTCAAAAACAATCTTTGAGGAATTCAACAGAGCGGTTAACTCTGCTTCTGAAATAATAATGTACTTCTCAGCTTCAAATCTTTTATTAAAATCTTTTAGGGAAAAATTGGAATTCATAGTTTTAGTTAGATATGCCAGATTTTGGGACTCTTCATTCGATCTAAATCTGGCATATCTTAAATTAGATTTTCACTTAACTGCTATGATATAAGATAAAAACTCATCAGCATTCATAAATCCAGTTATTCTATGTAGTTCTTTACCTTCAGAATTTATGATTACCACAGTAGGCATACCAATCACATTAAAACGTTTTCTTAGGGCTTCATTTTCATCAGTTGTTTTGGTCATGTCGACTTTATAAGCAGTGAATCTTTCAATTTCCTTTATTACTTTCTCATCAGAAAAAGTTAACGCATCTAATTCTTTGCAGGGAATACACCAATCAGCATAAAAATCTATAACCATTCTTTCGCTATTGTTTAACGACGCCTTGTATACTTGAATACTGAACTTTTGCCATTCAGGTTCTAAATTCTCTTTTGGAACAAGAGCATAAATAGAAATTGCTAAAACAACCAAAGAAAAAACTGTTTTGAATGCCCTAAATCCTTTTGCACTGTTTGCAGTTTTATCAATGAATAATAGAATTACTGCAGCAATAATTCCGAAAATTGGAAGTAAGTAACCTTGAATTGATTTGGGTAAAATTGGATCTAAGAAATACAACGCCATTCCAATCAGCAAAAATCCAAAAATATGCTTAACTCCTTCCATCCAAACTCCTGCTCTTGGAAGACTTTTAATTTTACCGGAGAAGATAGCCAGCAATAAATAAGGAAATCCTAGTCCAATTGCTAAAACAAAGAACATTAAGAAACCATAATACGGATCACCTTTAGCGGCAACGTAGGTTACCAGCCCCAGAACAAATGGACCAATGCAAGGCGCAGCCACAATTCCCATGGTTAAACCCATAAAGAACGCTCCCCAAACACCACCTTTAGCGCCGCCAGCTTTTGCTACTAATGCATCGGGAAGTTTGAACTCGTAAACTCCAAATTGACTTAATGCTAATGCAACGAAGAGAAGCACAATTCCGATAATTACAATTGGATTTTGAAGAAGTGTTCCAAAAACAGCGCCGCTCAATGAAGTTATTACACCA
>JBGSOQ010000399.1:0-11855 GCA_041739035.1 Ignavibacteriaceae bacterium
TAATTATTAAGTCACCTTACGCAAAATTTCTATGTATTAACCCCGCCATTTATGGCGGGGATGGAACAAATAAAGACAACTTAGGCTTTAGCCACTATTTGAGTTATGAATGGGCTAAAGCCCAAGTATTGGGTCTTACGAAGTCCCCGGCATAAATGCCAGGGTTACTTGATAAAGCAGTATGCGTAAGGTGACTTATTAATTCAATCAAACTCATTCACGTATAATTTAGAAAATGGACATTAGAGCATTAAAAATAGCACTTATTTTAGGCGGAACATCTCCCGAAAGAGACGTTTCTAAATCGAGCGGGCAATCAATTTATAAAGCGCTTCTATCTTTGGGCTGCAATCCCATATTAATTGATCCGGCTTATGGTATAAATCAGCCAAAAGATAAATACGTTTATTTTGCGCATGAAGATACTTTAGAGATTTCCAACTCAAACTATGTGAGAGCAGTAAACTCAAAGTTATTCGATAATATTGATATCGCATTTCTTGCACTGCATGGAAAGTGGGGAGAAGATGGAACTATTCAGTCGTTGTTGGAACTGCGTGGAATTAAATATACCGGTTCAAAAGTTTTGGCAAGTGCATTAGCTATGGATAAAATAATGTCTAAAATATTATTTCAGCATTATAATGTAGTTACTCCAAAATGGATTATAATTGAAAACCATCATAACAATTATCCAAAATTAATTGAGAAGACTAAAAATGATTTGGGATTTCCATGTGTTGTAAAGCCAAATGATCAAGGTTCAACTGTGGGAGTCACAATTTGCAGAAGTGAAGATCAGCTTCCTGCAGCATTCGATCTGGCAAAAAGTTATTCCAACAGAATTTTAGTTGAGGAGTTCATCGATGGTCATGAAGTTACGGTTGCAGTATTGGATAATGAGCCATTGCCAGTATTGGAAATAAAACCCAAGCATAATGTATACGATTATGAATGTAAGTACACAAGTGGTATGAGTGAATATGAAGTACCCGCTAAAATTCCTGATGATGTTGCAGGGCAAATTCGCGCGCAAGCGTTAGCAGCCCATACTTCGCTTGGCTGTGAAGTTTACAGCAGGGCAGATTTTCGATTGACCAATGATCTGAAACCTTATTGTCTTGAAGTGAATTCTTTGCCCGGAATGACTTCAACGAGTCTTGTTCCCAAGATGGCAAAAGCAGTAGGAATATCATTTGAGGAATTATTAGAAAAAATCATTCTTCTTAGTTTATGACTTCATCAAATAAAAACAAGATTGCACGTTATTCTTTTCTTCTCCTCCTATTGATTGCATTAAGTTTTCTGATTTTTAACAATTCGGGTTATATCAAATATTTAAAACTAAAAAATGAAGTAAAAGAAGTCAGAAATGAAGTCAGTGCAAAAGAATTAGAGAATAAGAATCTTGAAGCAGAAATTGATTCTCTTGAGAAAAAAAATCCGAACAAAATTGAACAGGTAGCACGAGAAAAGTATGGTATGATGAAAAAAGGTGAAAAGATTATCAAAGTAGAAGAGAAATAATAGAATTTATCCTACTTCAGTTTAAACTCAATGTCTAAAATTCAAATTCCTCAAATTCCATTAGCTGAAAGAGCTCGCCCAAAAACGATAAACGAATTCCAAGGACAAAAAGAGCTATTAAATAATGGCAAACCAATCAGATCGATGATTGAGAAAGATGCACTTAGTTCTTTCATTCTTTGGGGTCCTCCGGGTTCTGGCAAAACAACTATTGCAAAAATTATAGCAAATCAAACCAATTCAGACTTTCATCAAATCAATGCGGTTTCATCCGGAGTAAAAGAAATCCGATCAATAATTGAAATTGCAAACCTTAACAGGCATCAAAACAAAAAGACAATTCTTTTTATAGATGAGATTCATCGTTTTAATAAAGGTCAGCAGGATTCTTTACTTAATGCAGTTGAATCGGGATTAATTATTTTGATCGGAGCAACTACCGAAAATCCCAGCTTCGAAGTAATATCGGCACTTCGTTCCCGAACAAGAATTTTTGTGCTTGAACCATTAACAAAAAATGATCTGCAGAACATTTTAGATTTTGCTCTGCATAATGATGAATTTTTATCATCGTTAAAAATAAATGAAATTGATGTAGACTTCCTGATATTCCTTTCCGGAGGAGATGCCAGAGTTATGCTGAATATTCTTGAAGCAGCAATTACTCAAGAGATTGAGAATCAGCCGATTAACCTTAGTAAGGAAGTTTTGGAAAATGTTATTCAGAAGAAGAACGTTCTGTATGATAAAGGCGGCGAAGAACATTACAATGTAATATCAGCATTCATAAAAAGTGTCCGCGGAAGCGATCCTGATGCAGCACTTTATTGGCTTGCAAGAATGATTGAAGGCGGCGAGGATCCCTTATTTATAGCAAGAAGATTAGTTGTTCTTGCATCTGAAGATATTGGTAATGCATCACCAAATGCGCTGGTTCTTGCTGAAGCTGCATTTTCTGCAATTGATAAAATTGGAATGCCTGAAGCAAGAATAATTTTAGCACAGTGTACAACTTATCTTGCATCAAGTCCAAAAAGCAATGCTGCCTATTTGGGAATAGAAAGTGCAATTTCAGATGTTCGCAACAAACCTTTGTATCTTGTCCCCCTTCATTTGAGAAATGCGCCAACAAAATTGATGAAAGAAATCGGTTATGGTAAAGAGTATAAATATCCGCACGAATTTAAGGATCATTTTATCGAAGAAGATTATCTGCCAATGGAACTGACGAAAAAACAATATTATAATCCAACGGACATTGGGCAGGAGAAAAATCTTAAAGAACGATTGATGGCTCTTTGGAAAAACAGAAAAAAGTATTAGGAGCTTACTTTATAAAAAAGTGTGGGCTACAAACCCAATTTCTTTAAACCGTTGAACCTTGAACGAGGAAATTGGTTTTTGTAACTCTTAACTGGCATTTAAATTTTAATAAAAGTCTTACCAGGCAGCTGCCTTACTACACCTTTAAATTCAAGAGATAATAAATGGACAAGGCAATCTGAGGTTGAGAGATTTGCTTTTGATGCAAGGAGATCAATTTGTATTGGTTCGTTGTTCAAATGAGAAAGAATTTGTTCTTCAAACAAGTTCAGTTCGATATCTGGCCGAGGAATATTTTTACCAATGACGGGCTTTAGCTTTAATTCTAATTCAATTAGAATGTCTTCGGCAGATCTTATTAATTCAGCTTCACCTTTTTGAATTAATAAATTTGTTCCTTCCGATTGCCGGATACCAAGATTTCCCGGAATTGCAAAAACTTCTCTTCCTTGATCCAAAGCTAAAGCTGCTGTCTGCATTGCACCGCCTGTAATTCCTGTTTCTATTACAACACAGCCGAGAGATAATCCTGAAATGATTCTGTTACGCTTGGGAAAATTTACAGCATCTGGTTTAGTGTCAAGACTATACTCTGTTATAACCACTCCTGATTCAGTGATCTCATCGTATAGTTTTTTATTTTCGGGAGGATAAATCACATTCAAACCTGAACCTAAAACGGCAATAGTTCTGCTTTTATTTTTCAGAGCAGTTCTATGAGCAATTGAATCAATACCGCGCGCCATTCCACTAACAATTGTAATTTTTTGTTCGGCTAAATCACTCGCAATTTTTTCAGCTTGAATTTTCCCATAATTGGTTGGTTGCCTGGTGCCAACTACAGCAATCGAGTAGTCGTCTGTATCTTTAAAATTTCCTTTGGTATACAAAAGGATTGGGGGATCATAAATTCTTCTTAGAAGAGATGGATATTCGTTATCCCACAAACTAATTAAGGAACCATTGATTTTGAAGAGTCTTTCAAGTTCCTCGTTTACGGTACTTTCAATTTCGTTTCGGTGTTCGTTTGCCCTTTGAATTCTTTGAGCGAGGTTTATGCTAAGTCCCTCTACATCCAGCAAGTCGTGTAAACTAGCTGATAATACTTTATCAGTAGATCGGAATTTTGCGAGGAGATTTTTAATCCTTCCAATGCCAATGCCGTCAATTGACATGAGAAGTCTGAGATCAATTATCTGTTGAAAATTTACATTAGCCAATTTCGATACCGGGTAAATTTATTATTTGTGCAAATTTAAACTTATTGGGTTTTATTTGCTATTGACTAAGAGGGATTGGAGCTATAACTCATGAGAGTAAGATAAAAAAATGTAAACCTAAATGGTGAATAAATAATCAGGCAAGACGAAATAGAAAAAAGTTTTTAATTCTTGTTATCGACGCTTTTATCACCGGCTTCTTTTTTCTTCGAAAATATAGCGAGCGGAAATATTAGAATATAAGCAATCACTAAAATAATGGGTGAAATTATTAATGATTCAGTGCTATCCCATGAACCAAGGCTCATTACATAATATCCAATTATCAGCAGCACAAAACCCAAAAATAGGAACATATAATTCTGCTTATCCCAGTAAATATTAAAGGGAGATACTAAGCTTTTTTTTGTAGCTACCGATTTTTTTTTGATTTTCTGCGCCATAAAATTCCTTTAAGAAATAAATAAAGCCCAGTGAATGGGGTAAATCACTGGGCTCGACTCACTTATATCAAAGGGCAGGGGAGAACCCTTTGAAGAGTCGCTCTAAATATAAAATGATGAGAGCTATTTGTCAAGATTTGAAATCTTATTTACTTATTTGATAAACAATTTTTCTAATTGTATCAAACTGCAAATAAGGGTATTCTTCTCTGATTGCGTCAATAGCGTCACCAGCACTGATTTTGCTAGCTCTTAATTGCTTGAATTTTTTACGTATTTGGTAATCTCTTACTGATTTCTCATCAATGAGTCCATGAGCGTTTAATAAATCATAGATATCATCGCTGATGAGATCCGAAAGGGGATTATCTATTTTTGCTTTTAGTGTATTCATATTGTCCTTCCTTTTTTTTTTTTGCTGTTTACCTTGGAAATCGGTATCAGTAATGTTCTATATACTTCCTTTCAACTTATTTGTTTCACTAGACAACAAAAAACCGACCAGAGAAATTCCCTAAATCGGCATAAATTTGCTAGTCTGGTAAAATTCGTTAAAATTTTAGGGCAGTAGCAAATTCTAGATAAAAAACCTTTCTTTATTTAGGTACTAAAATATAATAATTATATTTATTGTCAATAGTATTTCTTTCAAACTCACAGTTAAAACATCAAAATGAGCCATATTTTTAATTTTTTAAGGTTAGAATGAATAAAAATAGTTCTTTTCTATTTGAAATACGTTCTTTAATGTCTTCGCGGAAAAGAATACTTTATCATATCCTAATTTAAATCGCGAGTTGTTATTAATCATTGACTTGAGACGCGGAGGGCAATTATTGGTAATTAACGAGTAACCACTTAATGCTTTTGAATAAATTATCATAATACATATCTTTATACGCAATAATGAGAAAAGTTTTAATCATCCTTAATTACTCTTCCAATTACTAAAGAATTTCTAATATAAATGAGATCCAACTACCTTGTGTTTGGCCAGCCAATAATTGAGCAAGAAGAAATTGATGAGATAATTAACTCATTAAAATCTGGTTGGATAGGAACCGGCCCAAAAGTTGCAAAATTCGAAGCAGATTTTAAACGCTACATTGGTTCCAGATATGCAATAGCGGTTTCATCATGTACTGCCGGTTTACATCTTTCTGTTTTGGCTATGGGTGTTAAGCCGGGTGATGAAGTCATCGTTCCCACAATGACCTTTGCGGCTACTGCAAATGCTGTCGTTCATACTGGTGCAAAACCCGTCTTTGTTGATGTAGATAAATACGAAATGACTATCGATGTGGAAGATGTTCGGAGGAAAATAACTTCTAAGACAAAGGCTATTATTCCGGTTCATTTTGCAGGACGGGCATGTAACATCACAGCTATAGAACAGATCGCTTCTGAATACAATCTTAAAATCATTCATGATGCAGCTCATGCTGTCGAGACTGAGTATGAAGGTAAGAAAATCGGCTGCTTTAAGGATATTGCAAATTTTAGTTTTTACGTAACAAAGAATATTACAACTGCGGAAGGCGGCATGATTACTACTGATGATGAGGCAATAGCGCAGAAGTTAAAAATCTATGCTCTGCATGGGATGTCTAAAGATGCATGGCGAAGATTTTCTGATGATGGTTATAGGCATTATGAGATTATTTATCCGGGATACAAGTACAATATGACTGATCTTCAGGCAGCTATAGGTATTCAGCAGTTGAAGAAAGTGGACAGATTTGCTAAAAGAAGAAAAGAAATTTGGCATAGATACAAAAAGGAATTGTCGGATCTTCCATTAATTCTTCCACCCGAACCTTCATTGAATGCTACACATGCATTACATTTGTTTATTATTATGATTGATACCGATAAAACTAAAGTCACTCGTGATGAATTAATTAGCCGACTTCATAGGAAGAATATTGGTACTGGAGTTCATTATATCGCATTGCATCTCCAACCCTATTACAGAGAAATTTTGGGGCATAAACGAGGCGATTTCCCCAATGCAGATTTTATTTCAGAACGAACTCTCTCAATTCCATTCTCAGCAAAACTTACTGATGAGGATGTGCGGGATGTGATAAATTCGCTAAAGGAAATATTGGGATAGACATAATTCTATTAGCTTCTTTTTAATAAAAATTGTTTCATTATTAGAAGAATTTTTGTCATCAATTCAATTAACTGACTTATAATTACATTAGTAATAAATGATGGATAGAAAACCAGTTTTTACAGATTATTTAACAGTACTCCTTAAGTGGAAGATGTTTTTAATAATTAATTTAACCATATGTTTAATTACTGGAATCGCGGTTGCATTCTTGATTCCCCAGCAGTATAAATCGACTGCAACGATAATGATTCCGCCGGAAGATCAGTTGGGTTTGGGAGGATTGACAAGTTTACTTGGTGGAAAGTCATCGATTGCCTCGATGGGATCAAGATTGTTTGGAGTTACTAATACTTCCGAAGATGTTTTGTTAGGAATAGTTAATAGTCGGAGATCATTAACCGAGGTTATTAATGTTTTTGATTTGATGAATTATTACGAAATTGATGATCATAACATGGATAAGGCTCTAAAGGCGTTCAGACGCGATATTTCGGGAGATCCTAATGAATTTGGGATGATTGAATTCAGCGTAATTAATAAAGATCCTAAGGTCAGTGCAGATATAGCTAATTATTTAGTTACCTTAGTTGATAGTCTAAATATTGAGTTTAATATCCAACGAGCACGGAATAATAGGATATTCATTGAAAAAAGGTATCATCAAAATGTTCTTGAACTAAAAGGTGCTGAGGATTCTCTTTATAAGTTTCAAAAAAAATATGGAATTGTTGCTGTACCCGAACAGCTTGAAGTTACCGTAAAAGCTGCAGCAGAAATTGAAGCGCAATTGATCAAAAAAGAAATGGAATCATACTTTATGATCCAACAGTATGGTGAAAGTTCCCCACAATACCAAGGTATTTTAGCTGAAATTACTTTATTGAGAAAAAAAGTACAAGAACTTAAAAGTTCGACAGATTTAGCTTCAACATCAAATATACTTTTTTCTTTCAAGCAAATGCCGGATATATCTATTAAATATTTAAGATTGTTCAGGGAGGTTGAAATCCAGCAGGCTATACTTGAAATTGTGATGCCTATGTATGAGCAAGCAAAAGTAGAGGAGCAAAAAAGTATTCCAACTGTTTTGGTAATTGACAAGGCGGTTCCTCCACAATTAAAATACACGCCTAAAAGATTATTTATAATTAGTATTTTCTTCTTCATTGGATTATTCATGCTATTACCATTTATTTTTTGGGGTGAAAAATCAGCTTCTCAAACTAACTTTTTAAATCCTCTACAACAAAAATTGTCAGCATTCTTAATCAGGATTAAAAATTTCTATAGAATTAAGGCTTGATGTCAGTTCTCTTACCTGTTATTTTTGGCGCATTCTCATGCTGGTTAAGTAAAAGACTTTTTGCTAAATGGTTCAACCCATTATTCATATATTCAGTATCTTGGACTATTTTCATATTCCTGTATGAAGTGAGACTGATACGCTACATACAGATTCAAAATGAGGCTTGGGTCGTCATTATCTTTAGTTTCTTATCCTTTCTTCTTGGAATAATTACTTTTTTTTCATTCAAGTATTTCTCTACATCTTCCCAAACCAATAGAACAAAGCCCGGATTTAGTTTTAATGAGAGAAAAATCATTATTGCACTTTATATCTTTTCTTTCATTGGATTAATTGTTGCACTTCAGCATTGGATGGTTCTAATTAATAAATTTGGAAGCATTGCTACAGTTTTTCTAAGAGCCAATCTGATTTATAAAATGAGGGTTGAAGGTGACATACAAGGAACTATTCCGTACTTGAATTCTTTTTCTTATGCAGCTGTTTTTCTGGGTGGAATTTATACAGCAATCAAAGGTAAGATAACACTTACTGCCATTCTGCCTTTACTTATTGTGATTGTGCAAGATATGGCAAGTGTAGGCAGAGCAGGAATTTTCATGGCCTTTATTTTGTTTACACTCTCATTTTTTTTTACGAGGCATTATTATTCAGAATATAATCTTAGTAAAAAACTAAATAAAATAAATATATCGATAGCATTATTTATAATAATAGCTATTTTTTTAGTTAGCACAACTGTAATAAAAAATGTTAGAGGCTCTATTGAGAAGTTTAAAGCTTCGACCTCCGAGCTTAATGAATTAGAGCGTTCTTATTTCATCAGTCCCTCGTTATATTTATACTTCAGCTCAAATATTGGAGTGCTGAGTAAATATTTGGAAAAAGGAGGGGAAGACAAAATGATTGGGGAAAATACTTTTCAACCACTATATAATTTATTATCTAAAATAAATATAGTAGATCACCCCGGATTTTATCCCAAAGGTTATTTTATTCCAATGTGGACAAATTCGGCAACGTATCTTAGGGATATTCATGAAGATTTTGGCTATATGGGAATATTTTTAGTCCCATTTATTCTAGGTTTACTAAACACTTATTTATGGTTCAAATTTTTTAGCACTGGTAGTATTATTAGCTTTATTTTCTTGGTATATAGCACAATGATAGTTGCATTCTCTACATTCTATATGGTGACTAGGGCGGCGGTTTTTATTTTGAGTCTTATAATTTTGCTGATCTCAGCCAATTCACTAGTAGTAAAAAATAAAGAGCTAAACATTTAAGTTTTAGTCTTCTTAACTATTCATTTATAACAAAAAGTTTTGTTGAATAAATCTATAAATAACGTAGTTGCGTTGGTGACTGGTCAGTCTGTAAATTTAGCACTGAATCTCATTTCAATTTCCTTAGCAGCAAGATATTTAGGTGTTGAGTCATTTGGTAAATTCAGCGCATTATTGGCAATTGTAACCTTTATTTCTAAGCTTTTTGATTTTGGATTTCCTTCAATTGTTTTTCGGGAACTATCATTAAGGCACACAGACTATAAGTTTCTGAATTCAGCAATTTTTATTACCATCATTTCCTTTTTAGTTACAGGGGTTACTTTGAACGTATTAATTATGATATTTAATACGTCTTTCACAGAAGTACTCTTACTGAACTTGCTCCTTTTCAATACATTACTATCGGCAAAATTTAACAACATGAGAGACTTATTAAATGCGCCATTTAAAGTAAGTCTACGAATGAATATTCCGATGATGATAGTCGTATTAGATAACATTATTTTCTTAATAATTATTTTATTTATGCCCGTATTCAAAGAGGGTTTAAGGTATTTCATTTTTGGATACGTTTTTTCCAATTTACCAGGGTTTTTAATAATGTTTATCTTCTTGGTAAGGAAATTCAACTTTCGGTTGAAGTTCAATCTAAGTGGGGCAAAGTGGCTTTTTAAAGAAGCATTACCACTGTACGGTTACCTAATTCTCGATTCATTATTTCAACTATTGGACATAATAATTATTAAATATTTCCATGGAAATTATGATGTGGGAATATATTCGGTCTCAGTAAGATTAGTAGCTCCTTTATTAGTTATTCCGTATGCAGTCATTCAGACAATTTTCCCGCGTATTGTGCAGAATCTTAACTCCTTAAATAGTCCGAATGAAAATATTATAATAACGGTGTATAAAATATTATTTGGATTTGCAGCAACGATTTCAATATTGTTCACCTTTAAATCTCAAGAAATCGTTACATTATTATTCGGATTAAATTATCAAAATTCGTCTATATCGACATCTATTTTATTTTGGTCGCAAATCTTCATCTATTATAGTTATTTTACTATTAATCTTTTTCTCGCTTACCATAAGCAGTCATTAATATTCAAATATGCGGTTGTAATACTGATAATAAATATTTTGTTAAATCTAATTTTAATTCCCCAAACCTCATATATAGGTGCAAGTATTGCAAAAATAGCTGCTGCACTATTAGGAAGTGTATACATCATGACAATGCATTATAAATTGAAAAAGAAATTATATTTTCTGAATGTTAGAATGCTAATTTGGTCAACAATAATTTTAATATTTTGTTTTTTAAGCAGCCATTTACCATTAGTACCTTATTTTATTATAGCCCCTCTGTTGATTTTCTTTTGTATGATTTTTATCCGGTATTTTACTAAAGATGAGGTACTATTATTTTTCAAACTAATTAATAAGCCCCAAATGGCAAGTTATTTGTTAAAATTCTATTAGTTTATAAAAATCAAATGCACAAAATAAATTGCATAATTTGTGACAGTTCAAAAATATCTATAGCTTATAAAAATTATCCCGGATATGTGGAAGGGACTCATTTTGATATTTTTAATTGCTCGAATTGTAATACCAATTTTATTGATACTGAAAATTTTAATGAAAAAATCTATGAGCTTATTTACTCAAATGAAAATATTTTGGGTTATGATCGCTATCGAGTTTATGCGGAACAAGTTAAACAAACAGATGATCCATTGAAGTTACTAGCTTCATTAGAATCCACCTATTATGGTGTTTACAAATTTCTAAAGCATGTAAACCCATCGGAAACATTAGAAGTTGGATGCGGGTATGGCTACTTAACCTACTCGTTAAATAAGAGAGGTCTAAAATCAACAGGAATAGATTTGTCAAATAGCGCAATTAAATATGCAAATACTAATTTTGGTGACTATTATTACAACATCGGACTAGCTACTTATTCCAAAACGACTGACAAAAAATATGATCTAATCATTGCGACCGAAGTAATTGAACATTTAAAGAATCCAATAGAATTTATTGTTGATTGTCTTGAGCTATTAAAACCAAGTGGTCAAATTCTTCTAACTACTCCAAACAAAGACTTTTCAAAAAAAAATGCTATTTGGCAAACCGATATGCCGCCTGTACATACTGTTTGGCTCAATGCGAAAAGTTTTGATTTTATATCAATGAAATTAGGTCTGAAAATTAATTTGATTAATTTTAAACATTATTATCCTCGAAGTGAGAATCGTTTAGTAAGATATTTACAAAATAAAAGAGAACTAATTCAATTTCCGATACTCCAATCAGATGGGACACCGAATAAAGAACGAATTAATACTGACTTTTCACCGCCCCACATTTTTATTAGAAGATTTTTACACAATTTTGCTCCAGTTCGTTTTTTGTCCAACTTTTTGTTTAATTCAATAAATGGTAATGATAAGTCATTAGGAATAATACTAAGTCGAAAATAAATGAACGTTATTCATACTTCAAAAAATGTATCGATCATTATAGTCAATTACAATTGTTTTGATTTGTTAGATAACTGCCTTGCTTCTATTTATAAATTCACAACCGAATGTAGTTTTGAAATTATAG
>JBGSOQ010000436.1:0-3594 GCA_041739035.1 Ignavibacteriaceae bacterium
CCAACTGCAAGGCTGCCTTTAAATGTACTTGCTAAAATAGTATCAACAGCAGTTTTAGCACCGCCGTTTACTGATACTTGAACTACATACTGTCCAGCTAAATCGGGTTTGAATCTAGCATCAATTCTATCGCTTGTATCAAATGCGGCAGTGGAAGTGGCTGGCTTAGAATTGATTGACCATGCAAACGAAGTAACTGCACTAGTGCCTGAGCCGGAGGTATCGGCCATGAAGTATACTGTCATGCCTTTACCAACTACTTTTAAACCTGTTGCAACTGTTCCTACCCATGGAGTAATTTTCAAATCTCCCGGAGATTTTGCAACTCGTTTAATCTTTACCGCTTGCGGGAAAGCTAAACTTGCTGCAAAGAGAGCCAAAATGAAGAAACGTACACACTGTTTCATAGTTGTCCTCTAATGATTGTTAATGATTAATTGTTAGTTATTTGGATAAATTTACACACTAATTGATTTTAGGCAATAATTGTGCCTTTTTATTGTTTACGAAAAGTGGGTTTTAGCTTAGGTTTTTAATCATCCTCATTTTCTATTTCTAAAAACTAAGAGAAACGGGGCTTTTATTATCAAGATAGAGAATCTCTGGCACTAACGTAAATAAAGCGGATTGCAATGTCAAATTATCTAAAATTTCATTTTTGCGCGAAAAATCTGGAAGGAATTATTATATCCATCATCAAAGCAAAATATTGATTTTAATTTTATGATGGATTTAAAACCAGTGTTATGCTTTTATTTTTTGGCTGGACATTTGGTGAGATGAAATTCTATAATGATTTGTTGGGAAAAATTATCTTTTTAGTTGATTAGATAAATATTTTATTATATATTATTTCTTAACAACGGGTATACTTGGTATGAAGAACAAAATAAATAATGTAACTGAAAAGCTCATGTGGAAGTTTAGTATAAATGATTACCATACAGATGGGCCGAGGTAGATTTTATTAATATTGATTTACCCAAGCCCTTCCGAAAACGAAGGGCTTTTTTGTATACATTCCTATAAATAAATAGCTTATCAAGAAAGGTCGAGGGAACAGGCCCTGTGAAACCTTAGCAACCGCTCAAATTTATTTTTGAGAGAGGTGCTGCATCCTGCCCCAATATTATTATTGCGGGAAAGATGAGTCGAAGAAAATTTTCAAAACTCTTCGGAAATCTATCCCGAAGAGTTTTTTTTGTTCTGAAAGTAAATTAAATAAACACTTATAAATAAATGTATAAGGAAAAAATATGAGTACAAACAAATCAAGTAAGCATCGATTTGAAACGCTTCAATTGCATGCAGGACAATCAACTGATGCGGCGACAAATGCACGGGCAGTTCCTATTTATCAAACCTCATCATATACTTTTAACGATGCCGAACATGCAGCGAATTTATTTGCTTTAAAAGAATTCGGTAATATTTATACAAGAATTATGAATCCGACAACTGATGTATTGGAAAAACGAATTGCTGCTCTTGAAGGCGGAATCGGAGCGCTTGCAGTGGCCTCAGGGCAGGCCGCCGAAACGCTAGCAATTGCCACAATTGCTCAAGCGGGTGATAATTTAGTTTCAACAAGTTTACTTTACGGAGGAACCTATAATTTATTCAAAGTCACGCTGCCACGTTTGGGTATTAATGTTAAATTTGTTGATGGTGATAATCCTAACGAATTCGAAAAACTGATTGATGGCAAAACAAAAGCTATTTATATTGAAACAATTGGAAATCCGCGATTAAATATCCCCGATTTAAAAACCTTATCAGATCTTGCACATCGCTATGGAATCCCATTAATAGTTGATAATACTTTTGGGGCTGCGGGATTTCTTGCCAACCCAATTGCATACGGAGCGGATATTATTGTCGCTTCGGCTACAAAATGGATTTGCGGACACGGTACTTCAATCGGCGGAGTGATTGTTGATTCTGGTAACTTTGACTGGGGTAATGGAAATTTCCCTATCTTCACTGAGCCAAGTCCTGGTTATCACGATTTGAATTTCTGGGAAACATTTGGGAAGAATTCATCTTTCGGAAATATCGCTTTCATAATCCGTGCACGTCTTGAAGCGCTGCGCGATCTTGGTCCGGCGCTAAGTCCTTTTAACTCATTTCTTTTCATCCAAGGATTGGAAACGTTATCACTTCGTATTGAAAGACATTGTGAAAATGCACTCAATCTGGCAAAGCGGCTCGAGGATGACAGCCGGGTAGATTGGGTATGGTATCCCGGACTTGTGAGCCATCCATATCATGAAAATGCTAAAAAATATTTGAATAGAAATTTATTCGGATCAATGCTGGCATTCGGAATTAAAGGTGGTTTGGAAGCTGGGAAAAAATTTATTAATAATGTTAAGCTTGCAAGTTTACTTGCAAATGTAGGCGATGCAAAAACATTGGTAATCCATCCGGCATCAACTACTCATCAGCAATTATCCGGCGAAGAACAAAAAAAGTCCGGAGTTCTCCCGGAAATGATTCGCGTTTCAGTTGGATTAGAACACATTGATGATATAATTGAAGATTTTGATCATGCTCTTAGTAATTCAACTAAATAATTGTTTTACGATTTATGAAAAATTTTGACTGTAATAAGTGGCATTTCGATTATATAATTCATCTAAAATGAAAAGTAATATGTTAATTGATTTTGAAAACAGAACAAAGTTTGCCGAATTTTTCAGTGAAAAGAATCCATTGATTCTTGAGAATGATGGGAAGTTAGTTAATGTTCGGGTTGCTTATCAAACGTATGGTAAGTTGGATAAAGAGGGAACAAACGCAATTTTAATTTGCCATGCACTTACAGGAAATTCTCACGCGGCTGGAATGCTATGTACAGAAGAATCGGATCCGCATAGCAACCCGGATCTGTTAAAAAAATATTCTAGGCTGTTCAAAGGCAAGCCAGGCTGGTGGGATCCGCTTATCGGCCCCGATAAAGTTTTCGATACTAATAAATATTTTATCATTTGTTCAAATATTCTTGGAAGCTGCTATGGTACAACAGGACCTGTAAGCATTAATCCTCAAACATTAAATCCTTATCAAGCCGACTTTCCGAGTGTTACAGTGCGGGATATGATAAAGGTCCAAAAAAAGTTGATAGATTATCTTGGAGTAAACAAACTAAAAACTGTTACTGGGGGTTCACTTGGCGGAATGCAAGCTCTCGAATGGGCGATTATGTATCCAGAAATTGTAGAATCGATAATTCCTATTGGTGCATCTGCAAAACATTCTGCCTGGGCAATAGGACTTGGAAAACTTGAAAGGCAAGCAATTAAAAATGATCCGGATTGGGCAAACGGATATTATCATAAGCAGCCTTTCCGTGGGCTGTCGCTAGCGCGGCAGATCGCGATGGTTAGTTATAGGAGCTTTCAGTCTTTCGAAAGTAAATTTGGAAGGGATAAAGAAGGTAATAATGAATTTTATAAAGTCATTAATTATTTAAACTACCAAGGACATAAGCTTGTTGATCGTTTTGATGCGAACACATATCTGTTGTTGGCTAGTGCAATGGATCAGCACGATATTGGATTTAAACGAGATAAAGTTGAAAATGTACTCGGA
>JBGSOQ010000476.1:0-1690 GCA_041739035.1 Ignavibacteriaceae bacterium
CGCTAAGGAGCGCAGAGTTGCGCAAAGAAAATTTAGTTGCACGGAGAATCACAGAGAAGGCACAGAGGACTATAGAGTTAAATTCTGTATTTAAAGTAAGTTCGATGTAAATTAATTAGCAAAACCTCGAATAATAAGGTTAAGAATATACATGCATGTTTTCTATTAAGGTTAGTGGAAATGAAAATAAGGTTCCTTTTTAGAAAACCTTATTTCTAAATTACTGCTGGTGCGTTAAAATTTTAAACAATTATTCGAATAAATTATATTGTAGTTCTTTGACATTTTGATTGACTTGAGACATTGATAGCAAATTACTGATAGGGGTTTTGTCGAAGGCTGAGACGCTTAAAATTTGCATTATCTCGTAAATTGAATAATTGCTTTTTAATGCATGTTTTATGTAAGCCACTATCAAATAGGTACAAATAGCCGTCCAAATATGTATTTTGACTGCATTCTGAGAATGTCCCCATAGTTTTTTAATGACAAGGTTCTGTTTTATCCACTTGAAAAAGACCTCGATTTGCCAGCGATTTTTGTATAATCTAGCAATTTCAAGAGCGGATACTTCAAAATTATTACTCAAAAAGACTAGGGGCAAATCCTTTTCGGCATCATAATATTCAACCAATCGTAATTTTTCGGGGTAAAGTTTCTTTGACTTTGCCACAGTCAGTACAATTGTTTTATCGGCTCGCAACCCGGAGGTTTGATCAATGTTGAAGTTCTGTTCTATTATCTCATATTTCAAGGATGATTTTGCCCTTGTAACGAAGAAAGCATCTTCTTTTTGTATGCGATATAATGCTTCAAAATCGACATAAGCCTTATCCATCAGGTAAATTGCACAAGGCTGTGGTGCAATTACATCAAGTATATTGCTGTCGTGATATTTACCATCGGTAACAAGGATAAATTCGGGAATGCTACCTCGCAAATTGAGCAATGTATGCACTTTAACTGCTCCTCGGGTGTATTTTCCTTCTGCCCATGTAAAGAGGTTTATACTTAATGAAATCGTTGTTGAATCCAGAGCAAAAACATCGTTGCTAGTATTTACATTGGCAATAGGAACATCAAGGTAAAGTGGACGAACCAGGCTAATAAGATATTCTCCGAAATCGGCAAAAATACGCCAATCACGGTTCTCATTGGCACGTGAAAGGGTGGTATGATCGACGTTTTGTTTTACGCCCAGATGATATAGTTGTCCTTTGTGTGCTTGCAAACAAGTGCAAATTGAACGAACCGAGTCCAATGAAGTTATTTGTCCGAACAACAGTTGTACAAACTGGTTCCAACATTTAAAATCACGTACCCGATAATTACCAAAATAGCGGTTTACGCACTTATTGAACTCATATTGGTTTACAAAGTCCAACATCTGACGGAATACATATTTTCCTGAATTCATATTTTACACTTTAAAAGTGCAAAATTGAAAATCAAGTCAATTCAAATCTCAAAATCAAAGAACGTCTATATGTGTTTGTTTTTAAATTAATTATGATTAAATTCTAAAAATTAACGCACCACTAGTGAATGCAAATAATTCCCATAATAATGAATAACTTTATATATAGTGCTATTCACTTTGAAATAATTCAAAGAAATATGAGAAATAATGCAGACGATAATTATTTAAAAAAAGAGCTATATCAGCTAATCAAAACTGATGATTCCATTT
>JBGSOQ010000263.1:0-11548 GCA_041739035.1 Ignavibacteriaceae bacterium
GAGCGTCATTTATTCTGGAAATGGGCTGGAAGCGGAATCATAGAAGCAGCATCTCAAGGAATGCTAGACCATTTCGTCGGGAAAATTGGCAAGTCATCACCATTTGCTTTACCTATTGTAAGAGTAATTTTGAAGAGTGCGTTATCTTATGGAATATATGAATTACGTCAAGAAAAAATGAATTGGCCGTTTAGCAGCGCTGCACCGTTATCGTATAATCAATTTAAAGTAGGAATGACATTTAATTTTTAAGTATCTGCATATCAAACCCAATTTCTCCATTGCCTATTCAGATTAGAGAAATTGGGTTTGTTAACTTTAAACATTAAGAACAAAACGAACATAAAAGAAATAGATGGTACATTATAAACTAAACTGTAACCCAAATTTTATAAATACTGAGTTAAAGTTTAATTTTTCTTTCCTAATAATTATGTTGTTATCATAATCAGTAATCACTAAATCATAGCCTGGTTTATTAAAGGTCCTCGTTACTTCAACGATGAAATTAATTGGAGAATTTGCTGATAATTTTAATCCACTAATCACCTCAACTGAAATATTGTCATTTACATTCTCCAGAGCGTACTTGTTGTCGATGAATGAAGCATTTCCAGAAGTACTTATATTATTAAAATTAAGGAATATTCCTAAACCTACATAAGGTTGGATGGTCCATTTAATAGGATAATATTTTAGCGAAGTACCTATGCCGGACACAGTGTATGTGTAACTATAAGAAAATAAGTTTTCAGTACTCAGTTCAGATAAATAGAACCGCGTTGTAGCATTAACGGTTATAGGAATTTTATTGAATAATAATTCAACGTTAACTGCAGGTCCAAATTCGTAACTCAGATACTTATTACCAACGAGGAAATCACCCAATACAGATAGTTTAAAATCCTGTGAATATGTCAATGTAATATTCATTAAGAATAGCAGTTGAGTTAATAGCCTAATCATGTTAAAGCTTCCTTTTATAAATTATTGACTTTAATTCAAACCCATTTTTTTCAAATAATTAAGGGAATACTTCCCTGTAAGCTCCCGTTGGCCATATTTGGTAAACATACCAACCAGCATCGGGATCAGAAGGATCGCAGTCACATGGATCCTGTAATGTACATCGCCAAATTATTTTAAGGTATTGTTCAAATTTCCTTAAATAACCAGATAAAAAAGCAGCTTGACTAATGTTTGCCCATTGATCGGATTGGTGTGAATCTAAACCATAAATCCATATCCCATTCAGTTGTAAGTTTGCTGCATGACCGAAAAGAGCTCCAAATTCTGATATTTCGTAGGTATTTATCCATGACATTGAAAATTTATTCCCATATCTACTTCTCATATCGCTCCAATCAGTTCTTTGATCAATATTCTCTGGCCAGGACACCCAAACACCCGGAAGCAATTCATACCAATGTTTGTATGCAGAAAAGAGCACCTTATCCGATGTCTGAACTGCATAATCGAGAGAATATGTTCGCCTATAACCACTAATTACAAATAGAGATGAATAACCATATTGATTTATAGCATCACGGACTCCGCCCATCGAAACGTTATCCTCAGTCGGTTCATCAATATAGAAAGCATATGCATTACCACGGTAATGAATAAAGCTGGATCGTTGAGCATCAGGAATATTATTAATTGCAATCATAATTTTATCTAGTGTATAACCAGCCGAAGTAGCTATGCTCCATTTAGTATCATCATAATAATAACCAAAAAACAAATGGCTGTAACCCCATTTCGTTCTTAAATTTGTAAGATTTGATAAAGTAAACTCGTTCGGCCATACGCCCACTATTTTTCCACTTTTGGGTTCATAATGATCAAATCCCCAACCATAAGTAGTCTTATAACCACACGGTCCTGCCTTTGTGGTAACGACAGAATAATCCATTATAATCTCACCATACTTAGAATCATATATTACCTCCGGCCATTTTTTCTTCTTTTTTTCTAAGGATTCGTTTTCGCTTTTTTCAGTTGGTGTTACAACAGGATTACTTTACTTACTGCAAGTTGAAAAAAGTATAAAAGAAATTACAAAGAAAATAGAACTTATGATTAACTGTTTCATAGTAGCCCCGCTTACGTTTTAGTTAATAGTTGGATTAATTAAATTGAAATATGTTGTATTGAGAGGCTGCAGCTATATAAAACCAGTTGTATAAAATGTAAACAGACAAGTCAAAAGGATAATACATGGAGTAAGTTGTCGTTGATTGCAGTGAACGTTTTGGAAGCTGGCTAAGATTAGGATTAACATCTTGCTCCCCCCCCCGTACTTGAGCAATGTTAAAGTAAGAATTGATTAGCTTTGAGTGAAAAGTTACCCCACGTTATCTCCCATAAAATTTTCAATTGAAACCTAAAATAATTTTATTTGAGAGTCAATGTGAATTTTTACTTTCTACTTGATTAACTTTATCCTCAAATTAACAATCTCAGATTTACTTCCAAGCCGAACCGGCGGACCCCAAGTACCAACTCCGCAAGAGATATAATAATGGGTATCGCTTTTCTTTTTATAACCCCAGCTGACTTCGTAAATCATTTTTGTTATTAAGTTAAGCGGAAACATTTGTCCGTGATGTGTGTGACCTGATAACTGCAAATCGATTCCATTATTCACAGCTTCTTCAAGCTTAAATGGTGTGTGATCTAATAAAATGATCGGGTAATTCTTATCAACCGAATTCATAATTTCTTGAAGAGACTTTCTCTGTTCCCCAGTAAAGTTCGTTTTGCTGCCATCTTCTCTTCCAACGATTACAAAACTGTTTGCAATAATTTGAGCTGAATCTCTAATCAAGTTTATTCCATTTTCAGTAATAAACTTACTCGTGCCATTTATTCCATTGATATATTCATGATTACCGGTTGATGCATAGACTCCATATTTAGATTTAATTTTAGTTAAAGATCCACCGATTCCTTCCAATTTAAGAGTTTCGGCTCTGTCATCAACAAAATCTCCGGGAATGAAAACGATATCAGGATTTAGTTCGTTAATCATTGAGACTATCTTTGATAATAACTTTTCTCCATTGATTGTGGAAAGATGTAAGTCAGATAAAACCACCGCATTTAACTCGGTTAATACGCCTTGTTTGCGAGGGATTTCTATGGCCAAGGAGTTAACAACTATGTTTCTTGTATTTAAGTAACCAATAAAGATTACTGTGGTTGAAATAAGTATAACTGCCAAGAGCAAATATTTTTTTGTATCTGCATAACTGTTGGTAATGAATTGCGGAAAGAAATTCAGCTTCCAGTTTAGCAGTCTTAAAAAATCAATAAATATAATTGATAGGAAGAAGTAAAGCATAAACGCAAACCAAAATGAGCCGATCCAAATCATTGCGTCATAAATAGCATGTGGAATTTTGCCGTCGAGTACTTTAGCCGCAATATAGGATGCAGCAGCTATTACGAAGATAATAACATAAAAAGGTTTTAGATAAGCTGCCCCAGAAAGAGCTTGCCACCCTCGAATGAAAATGTAATAGTTTACCGCTGTGTAAACTGTGAAAAATATTGTGAAGAATATTATCATGAAATCTCTAGTTTTTCACTTCATAACTTATTGATTGAAGGATTAGTTCCAATCTTGGGGTTTAAGTCAATTGCACACTGATGACACAGATTAAGCTGATTTACACAGATTTATACTAATTGTACTCATCCCAGCTTTTTATTGAAAGATCAGAGGTTTTGTAACGCTTGAGCGCTTTAATAAATCTTTTGGCAAATTGAATATTGGTGATCAGCGGAATATTTAAATCAATCGCTTTCCTTCGGATTAGATAATCATTATCGAGTTCTTCCTTTTCTGCAGATTTGGGAATATTAATTACCAGATCGATTTTTCCACTTTCAAGATACGATAAAATATTTGGTTCAACCTTTTCATAAGGGCGTAACAATATCTCAATTTCCATTCCGTTGGCATTGTAAAAATCAGCAGTTCCTTTTGTTCCGTAAAATCTTAATCCCATCTTTTTCAGCACATTCAGTTCATCTAATAGTTCCGCTTTATTTTTGTTTGTGCCCGTTGAAAGAAGCACGCCTTTCCGGGGAATTTTGTGTCCGGTAGAAAGCATACTTTTTAAGAATGCTTCATTGAAGTCATCGCCAAGACAAGCAACTTCACCGGTTGATGACATTTCAACTCCTATAACCGGATCTGATCCTTTCAATCTTGTAAATGAAAATTGCGATGCTTTTACTCCAACATAATCCAAATCGAAAGATGATTTATCAATCCTCGGTACTTTTTCACCAAGCATTAATTTAGTTGCAATATCAATGAAGTTTATCTTTAAAGTTTTTGATACAAAAGGAAAGCTTCTTGATGCTCTTAGGTTGCATTCAATCACTTTTACTTCGTTATCCTTTGCAATGAATTGAATATTAAATGGTCCGGTAATTTCAAGAGCTTGAGCGATTTGCTTTGTAATATTTTTAACTCTTCGCATCGTTTCTAAATATGTTCTTTGCGGAGGAAGGACAATTGTTGCATCTCCGGAATGAACTCCAGCATTTTCAACGTGCTCTGAAATTGCATAGCAAAAAAGATTTCCGTTATCTGCAACAGCATCAACTTCAATTTCGCGTGCATCAGTGATAAACTTACTGATAACTACAGGATGCTCTTTATTAATTTCTGTGGCTTTACGCAAATATTCTTCAAGCTCATTTTCACTTAGCACTATACTCATTGCGGCACCGCTTAAAACATAGCTTGGACGTATCAGAACTGGATAAGCAACTTTGTTTGCAAATTCTTTCGCCTCTTTTAAGCTTGTAAGTTCTTTCCATTCCGGTTGATCAATATTGTAATTATCGAGGATTTGAGAAAACTTATGGCGGTTTTCAGCGTTATCAATTTGTTCGGGCGAAGTTCCTAAAATTTTAACGCCGGCTTTATTGAGCTTAACAGCAAGGTTATTTGGGATTTGTCCTCCCATCGAAAGGATTAAACCCTGCGGCTGTTCTTTGTCATAAATATCCATTACCCTTTCAAGCGACAATTCTTCGAAATAGAGTTTATCACAAATGTCATAATCTGTGCTAACTGTTTCGGGATTACAATTTATCATTATAGTTTTATAGTCGAGTTTACCTAAGGTCATTACGGCATTAACGCAGCACCAATCGAACTCTACCGAAGAACCTATTCGATAAGCACCACTTCCCAAAACAATTATCTGATTTGCTTCTGACGTTTTAATATCATCTTCGTTGCCATTGTAGGTTAGGTATAAATAATTTGTCTGCGCAGGATATTCTGCTGCTAATGTATCTATTTGTTTTGTGTATGGTGTAATATTTAATTTTTTTCTGTATTCCCGAACTTCCAATTGCTTAGTATTTGTGAGAAATCCGATTTGCTCATCTGAGAAACCATTTTGTTTAGCATGCTTCAGCAGATCGTAGTCGATCTCATTTAGAATTTTTCCCGCCAATTTCTTTTCGGTTTCAACAATATTCTTCATCTTGGACAAAAACCATTTTGAAATTTTAGTCAGTTCATGGATTTTGTCAATTGAATAACCATTTTGCAGAGCAATTGCTATTGCTAAAATCCTTTTATCCGTCGGTTCAGCTAATTCTTTATCAAGATTTTGAAACTTGATATCATTGCATACAAAACCGTTCAATCCAACGTCAAGCATACGAATTGCTTTTTGTAAAACTTCTCCAAAACTTCTGCCCAACGACATAACTTCACCAACAGATTTCATCTCAGAACCCAGTTGTGTACTTACAAGTTTGAATTTTTGTAAATCCCAGCGAGGAAATTTTAATGCCACATAATCGAGTGCCGGTTCAAAGCACGCCGAAGTTTCTTTAGTTATGATATTCTCAATTTCATTTAGCGCATAACCAACCGCTAACTTTGTGGCAATAAACGCAAGCGGATAACCCGTTGCTTTTGATGCAAGCGCGGAGCTTCGGCTTAACCTTGCATTCACTTCAATTATTCTGTAATCATCTGATTTAGGATTGAGAGCATACTGAATATTACACTCACCAATTATTCCGAGATGCCGGATTAACTTAATCCCGATTGAACGAAGCTTAAAATTTTCTTGTGCAGATAGTGTTTGTACTGGTGCAATAACAACACTGTCGCCGGTGTGTATTCCCATGGGGTCAATATTTTCCATTGAACAGATTGTTATGCAATTGTCATATTTGTCGCGGACAATTTCATACTCAACCTCTTTCCATCCGTAAAGAGATTCTTCAATCAATATTTGGTTTGTGAATGAAAATGCTCTTCGAGCTTTTTCAATAAGTTCGACTTCATCATTTACGATGCCGGAACCAAGTCCGCCGAGAGCATAAGCAATTCTAACCATAACAGGATAACCTATTGATTGAGCTGCTTTTACTGCTTCGTCGACTGTTTGAGCGGTCTTACTTATGGCAACTTTCAATTCAGCTTCAGTAACTTTTTGACCAAATAGTAATCTGTCTTCTGTTGATTGAATTGTCTCAACAGGAGTTCCTAAAACTTTAATATGATGTTTTTGTAATATTCCTTTTTCAAAAAGATCGACACCTACATTTAAAGCGGTTTGGCCGCCAAATTGTAGTAAAATTCCATCCGGTTGTTCTTTCTCAATTATTTTTTCAACAAATTCGGTTTGTATTGGAAGGAAATAAACTTTATCTGCAAAGTCTTCCGATGTTTGAATAGTTGCAATATTTGGGTTGATGAGAACAGAAGATATTCCATCCTCTTTCAATGCTTTGATAGCCTGGCTGCCTGAGTAATCGAACTCACCGGCTTGTCCGATTTGCAAAGCGCCCGATCCGAGGATTAAAACTTTTTTTGGTTTGCCTTTCTTGATCATATTATTTTTGTTTGCGTGTTGTCATCTTTATGATCTGTTTAGTTTAGAATTTATTACTAAGCTCAATAAGATAATAAGGTTAATTACACAGAGATTAACCATTGTTACTAAGGTTAAAAAAATATGAATCCCATGTAATGATTTCAATTAATGCCAAATCTATTTTTATCTGAACAGTAAATCCTAATTGATTAATTGCAAAACCTGATATGAATTATTCCCAACCTTAGTAACAATTCAAGTTGATACAAAAATTTACCTTATTACCTTATCATACACACCATATTACTTCTTGTCTCTTTATTCAGCAGAATTTCTTGAGCACAAATAAGCTTTTTAATTCATTGCCCTCACAAACATGTCAAAAATAAACTCGCTGTCATCCGGTCCTGGCGACGCTTCCGGGTGAAACTGCGCAGCAAAAAATGGTTTGGAAATATGAATCAAACCTTCGTTAGTACCATCGTTATCATTTATGAACCACTCACGCCAATCTTCGGGAAGTGTTTCACTGTCAACTGCGTAACCATGATTTTGAGAAGTGATGTAGCATCGCTTTGTTCCGTTCTCATTGCATGGCTGATTATGACCCCGATGTCCATATTTAAGCTTGTAAGTATTAGCTCCGGCAGCAAGAGCTAAAATTTGACTTCCCAAACAAATTCCTAATATTGGAATACTATTTTCCAATGCTCTCTTAGTATTCTCAATGGTTGCAGTACAAATCTTTGGATCACCGGGACCATTTGAGATTACAATTCCATCGGCTTTTTCTTTCAGAAAATCATAATTATACGGAACTCTCAGTACAGAAATATTTCTTCCTAGGAATGCTTTGATGATATTATTCTTCGTGCCGCAGTCAACTAAAATTATTTTTTTCTTGTTGCGTTTGTATTCGATAGGTTCATTTACACTGACTTCTGAAACCAAGTCAGTGGAGTTAACATTCTGAAAATCAATTTTTTCGTTTTCATCAAAAATAATTTTCCCAGGCATTGTTCCCTTATCTCGGAGATGGCGCGTCAGCATCCTAGTATCAATCCCTGTTATACCTGGAATTTTATGTTCAATCATCCAATCAGAAAGTGAGCTTTTCGAATTCCAATGCTCATAATCATGTGAATAATCCGAAACGACCAAAGCCCGGCAATGAATATCATCAGATTCAAAATATTTAAGGAGATTATCTTCCTTTTCATTCCCGGGAACACCATAATTTCCAATAAGCGGGTAAGTACAGACTAATATTTGTCCGCGGTAAGATGGATCAGTCATAGTTTCGGGATACCCAACCATTCCTGTATTGAAAACAACTTCTCCGTGAGTTGCTTTTTGATATCCGAAACTTTCGCCAGCGAATTCAGCTCCATCTTCGAGAATTAGTTTTGCTTTATTATTTGTCATGTTTGTTCAATTGATTGAATTCTGATTATAAATTATTTCATTATTCAAAAGAATATCGAATAAAGAACAAGGAATGATGAATATCGAATCCTCTACCACTTAGAGTGGATAAGTTAAAAAAATAGCCACTCAATGAGTGGCTACGAATGATAGACTCTTTAATTATTTCAGATACGAGTATTGGTTGTAATAAAACTATCTTTGGCAAAGGATCAAAATTTTTTTGTCAAATATATGTTAAACGAGGGGAAGTAGCAATTTGATTGTAAAAATTTTCTTAATGCGAAGTTAGATTTCTAATTTGTCATGGCCAAATAATTTTCAGATATTTGCAAAAAAAATAAAAAGGATTTCAAAATCAGCACCACAAAACGAAAATCTCCAAAAACATTCATTCTCGACACAAACGTAATTCTCCATGATGCCACTTCAATCCGACAGTTTCAAGAAAATAATGTTGTAGTTCCTCTTCCCGTAATTGAGGAACTCGACCATTTTAAGCGTGGCAGCCAGGTAATAAATCTTAATGCTAGAGAGTTTGCCCGAACACTCGATTCGCTCACAGGTAAAGCTCTTTTCGATGGCGGCATTTCAATGGGTAAAGGCAAGGGCAAAGTAAGCATTGCAATTTCGAAAGGAATCAATCCTGAAATAAAAGATATTTTCAAGGAAGACTCTCCCGATCACAGAATTCTCAGCGTTGCTTTCGATCTTAATAAAAGAAAAAATGGTTCAGCGGTAATTCTTGTTACTAAAGATGTTAATCTTAGAATGAAAGCAAAGGCGCTTGGAATTCCCTCCGAAGATTACACGACGGATCGAATTACCAACATTGAAGATCTTTACAGCGGAAAAGAAATAGTTGAAGATTTTAATGATGACATTCTAATAAAATTTTTCCAGCCGCCTTTTGATGTTGCTGCGAAAGAAGTCGTTAAAAAACTTAAAGGCGAAATTCTTCCTAATAAGTATTTTATCTTCAGAAATAAAATGCGATCCGTGCTTGCCTGCCTTAACCAGGAAAAAGAAAGATTTAGAAAGGTTGATAAGAATGTTACATTTGGAATAAAACCAAGAAACGCCGAACAAACATTTGCAGTTGATGCACTAACAAATACCAATATTCCACTTGTTTCAATGACAGGTAAAGCCGGGACAGGCAAAACTCTTTTGGCACTTGCGAGCGCACTTCAAGTAAGGAAAAATTATCGTCAAATATTTGTTGCAAGACCAATAGTCCCATTAAGTAACAAAGACATCGGCTTTCTTCCTGGTGATGTTCAAAGCAAGATTGAACCTTACATGCAGCCATTGTGGGATAATCTTCGTGTGATTGAAGATCAATTTGGTGAAAACGATAAACAGCATCAGCAGATAAATAATCTCGTTAAGGATGAAAAACTTGTCATCGAGCCGCTATCGTACATTCGCGGAAGAAGTTTGCAACGGATATATTTTATAGTGGATGAAGCGCAAAATTTGACTCCCCATGAAATAAAAACGATCATTACGCGTGTTGGCGAAGATACAAAAATTGTTTTTACCGGTGATATTTATCAGATTGATCATCCTTATCTTGATTCGCAGTCAAATGGTCTTTCTTATTTGATTGATCATTTTAAAGGTGAGAAACTTTATGCACACATCAATCTTGAAAAAGGTGAGAGGTCAGAGCTTGCTGAATTAGCAAGCAACCTATTATAATATTTATGAACAAAAGAAGGAAAATAAAATGAAATCACTCACAAAATTAGCTGTAATTGTTTTCGTAGGAATATTTTTCACGGGTTGCATTGAAATGCATACGATCATCACTGTAAAAAAAGATGGCTCCGGTTTTGTTGAAGAAAATATTTTTCTTGGCAAGGAAATAATTAACATGTTTAAGGAATTTGCATCTGCTTTCGCTGATTCAACTCAGCCGCAGGAGGAATTTAATATGTTCGAAGAAGAAAAAATCAAAGCAAAAACTTCTGATTTTGGCGAGGGAATTGAGTTTGTCTCGATGAAAAATATTAAAACTGATGAGAAGGAAGGATACACTGCAATTTATAAATTTAAAGATCTGAATAAGGTTAAAGTTAATCAAAATCCTTCAGATGAAATTCCAATGGCAGATCAGGAACAAAGCGGTGAACCCAAAAATGAATTCGTATATTTCAAATTCATCAAAGGAAAACCGAACAGAATTGAATTTAAGCTGCCTGAAGGAAAAAAGGAAGATAAAAGTGACGAAGAAGTAAAAACAGAAGAAACTACTGAGGACGAAACGCCTCCCGATTCAGCCGAGGTTGAGAAGATGATTAAGGTTTTGAAAGACATGAAAGCAAAAATCGAAATTAAAATTGACGGCGAAATTACCAACACTAATGCAACTCATGTTGATGGGAATACAATAACATTATTTGATATCAATTTTGGAGACCTAATTTCGAATAAGGAAAAATTTGAAACATTCCAAAAGACAAATCCCAATTCTTTTGAAGAAATAAAAAAGCTGGTTAAAGATATTCCTGGAATAAAAGTTGAATTGAATAAGGATGTTTTTATTGAGTTTGAATGAAAATAGCAGTTCTTCTTTCCGGTGGTGTGGATAGCTCGGTAGCTTTAAGATTGCTAAAAGATCAAGGACACGATCTCACAGCATTCTATTTAAAAATATGGCTGCAGGATGAATTCTCCTTTCTTGGTGATTGTCCCTGGGAAGAAGATTTAAAATTTGTTAAAGCTGTTTGTGATCAATCTAAAGTACCGCTTGAAATTCTTTCACTTCAAAATGAATATTGGGATTCAGTTGTAAGCTATACAATTGCTGAAATAAAGGAGGGCAGAACTCCAAATCCTGACATGTTCTGCAACAGCTTAATTAAATTTGGACAATTTTATGATAAGATTGACCCATCATTTGAAAAAGTTGCAAGCGGGCATTATGCAAAAGTCGTTTATGATAGTCATTCAAAGAAATATTTGTTAAAACAATCTCCAGATCCTGTTAAAGATCAAACTTATTTTCTTGCGTATCTAAATCAGCAGCAATTATCGAGAGCTTTCTTTCCTATTGGTGAATATGATAAGAAACAGATCAGAAAAATGGCTGAAGATTTTAACCTTCCGAACAAAAATCGAAAAGACAGTCAGGGTATTTGCTTTCTTGGACAAGTAAAGTTTGACGAATTCATCAAACATCATTTAGGCGAAATTAAGGGAGATATAATCGATATCGAAGCCAATAAAAAATTGGGACAGCATAACGGATA
>JBGSOQ010000084.1:0-11849 GCA_041739035.1 Ignavibacteriaceae bacterium
TTGAGGTAAATCACAAATGTCATGAGTGTTAATTAAAATATTATTAGTTTTGATCATCAACTAAGTAAAGGATTTAGTAAAATGCGAAAAGTAATTTATCCTGGAACATTCGATCCGGTTACTTATGGACATATTGACATCATTGAACGTGCGCGCGATCTTTTTGATGCCGTAGTTGTAACTGTAGCTGTTAATCCTTCTAAAACTCCTCTTTTTACAGTTGAGGAAAGAGTTTTTTTTATTCAGGAAAGTGTTAAGGAGTTTACTAATATTCAAGTTGATTCATTCGATGGATTAGTTGTGGATCACGCTAAAGCAGTGGGGGCAGATGGCATTATCCGCGGCTTGCGCGCTATCAGTGATTTTGAATTCGAATTTCAAATGGCATTAATGAACCGAAAATTAGCGAGCGATATTGCAACTATCTTTCTGATGCCGCATGAAAAATATACTTATTTAAATTCTTCAATTGTAAGAAATCTAGCTTCTTTAAAAGGTGATATATCCGATTTTGTACCGCCTGCTGTTCAAGATGCTTTAAAAAAGAAATTTTCGGCTAAAAAATAATTCGAGTATTCGAATAAATCTATCCATTTTGCTTGCTTAAATCTGGTACTAAAGATAATTTTGAAGTACAATTATTCCACATTTTTAGGGGTAAAATAAAGGTAAAATTATGAGTCTAAGTTTAATAGCCAAATCCATCAAAGCTTCACCAACCTTAAAACTGAATGAAAAGTTTGCCATTCTTAAAGAGAAAGGTGATCCCGCAATTCATCTTGGTGGAGGTGAACCAAAAACTAGAGTACCGATGGATGCAATTCTGGCAACTGTTGCGCACGTAAACACTGGTGAGGTACGCTACGCACCTGCAGATGGAATACCTGCACTCAAGCAAGCTATCATCCGGTACACCGAAGATTTCTATGAAAGAAAAGTAAACCCGGAACATGTAATTGCTTCCGGCGGAGCTAAACAAGCAATCATGGTTGCTTTGCAAGCAATACTCAATCCTCAAGAAGAGGTTCTCTTCCCGGCTCCATACTGGGTTAGTTACCCTGATATGGCGAAACTAATTGGAGCAATACCCGTTCCAGCTCTTCCTGAGGATGGAACTTTTTATCCCAGAATAAAAGACATAACTGAAAGAGTTGGATCATACACAAAAGCAATTATCATAAATAGCCCGAATAATCCGACCGGTGCAATGTACTCTGAAGAATTCATTGCAGATGTCGTTGAGTTTTGTGAAAAGAAAGATATTTGGCTGATAATGGATGACATTTATCATCGCTTAATTTTTGATGGAAAAAAGCCAATAAATTGCTACAAATATGCTAAGAAACTTGATGAAAATTCTAAGATAATAGTTATCAACGGCGTTTCAAAACAATATGCAATGACTGGATTCAGAATCGGCTGGGCTGTTGGAAATAAAAAAGTAATTGAAGCAATGAGCAACATTCAAGGACATCAAACGTCAGGTCCTTCTGTACTCCTGCAAAAAGCATCCGTTGCAGCGTTGAACGGCATTCAATCGGGAGTTGAAAGTCTTCGTGCAACTTTAGAAAATAACAGAAATATAATGGTTGATCTTCTGCGTTCGTTTGAGGGAGTTAAGGTCAGCGTTCCCGACGGCACTTTCTATTGCTTTGCAGATTTTTCAGCATATGAGAAAGATTCTAATAAACTTTCGGAATTTTTAATTGATAAAGTTCAAGTCTTAACCGTTCCCGGCAAGGAATTTGGATTGGATGGATTTTTGAGATTAAGCTATTGCGGAACAATCAAAGATATTCAAGAAGGAATTGAGCGAATGAAATGGGCGCTCGATCCGAATTCACCTAATGAACTTTACATTGGCGACAGAAAATTAGTGAGGGATTGGTCATGAGTAAATATTTAGAATTTAACACACCGGCTACTAAGCAGGCAATGGAGCTTGCTTCAGATTTCAGACTGAAGAATCAAGGTTTGACTGATCTCGACAGAGTTTTTTGGAATCTACCTGATGAAGCATTGTACGAGGAAGCGATTTTCAGAAATGAGGGTAAGCTTTCTAAACACGGCGCATTTGTAGTTCATACCGGAAAGCATACTGCGCGTGCGGCAGCTGATAAATTTATTGTGCAGGAACAAAGCACAAATGATAAAATTTGGTGGGGAGTGTACAATCGTCCCTTCAGTTCCGAAAAATTCAATCAGCTTATGGGAAGGGTGCAGTCTTTCTGTCAGGGTGAAGAATTGTTTGTGCAGGATTGCTATGCGGGAGCTGATCCGGATTACAGGATGCCAATCAGAATCATTACAGATAAGGCATGGCTCAGTTTATTTGCGAGAAATATGTTCATTACTACAGATAACAAAGATGAGCTAAAGAAATTCGTTCCGGATTTTACAGTCATTACGTTATCCGGATTCAAAGTTGATCCATCAATTGATGGAACGAGAACCGAAACAGGAATCATTTTAAATTTTGGACAAAGAACAGCAATTATTGCAAACTCACTTTATGGCGGTGAGATAAAAAAATCTGTTTTCACTTTGCTGAATTTCTTATTGACATTTGAAGATGTTCTGCCAATGCATTGTTCGGCAAATGTTGGTGAAAAAGGGGATGTTGCATTATTCTTCGGATTGAGCGGAACAGGAAAAACCACTCTTTCTGCCGATCCAAAAAGAAATTTGATTGGCGATGATGAACATGGCTGGAGCAGTCGAGGTGTATTTAACTTTGAAGGCGGATGTTATGCAAAGGTAATTCGTTTGTCTGCTGAGAGTGAGCCGGAAATTTACGCAACTACAAAACGCTTCGGTACTATTTTGGAGAATGTCGTTTACGATCCTGTCAGCCGGCATATTGATCTCGATGATGATCAAATAACTGAAAACACCAGATGTTCATACCCGCTTGAGTTCATTCCCAACGTAGTTCCCGAAGGATATGTCAGAACTCACCCAAAGAATATCATTTTCTTAACATGCGATGCAAGCGGAGTGCTTCCTCCAATTGCAAAATTAAATCCCGAGCAGGCACAGTATCATTTCATTTCCGGATATACTTCCAAAATTGCCGGAACAGAAATCGGATTGGGAATTGAACCTCAATTAACCTTTTCAGCATGTTTTGGTGCGCCATTTATGGTTCGCCATCCATTTGAGTATGCAGCCATGTTGAAACAAAGAATGTTGAAACACAAAGCAAATGTATGGCTTGTGAACACAGGCTGGGTCGGCGGAAAATTCGGAGTTGGAAAGCGGATAAGTATTCGCCACACTCGCAACTTACTGAATGCAGCTTTGGAAGGAAAACTTGACAAGGTAAAATATAGAAAAGACAAGCTTTTTGGATTTGAAGTCCCGATGACATGTCCCGAAGTACCCGAAGACGTTCTCGAACCATCTAACTCCTGGGGAAATAAAAATGAGTACTGGAAAAAGTACGATGCACTTGCTGCTAGATTTATTGAGAACTTTAAGCTGTTTGAAAAAGGAACTTCTGAAGAAGTAAAGAATGCTGGACCGGTAAGACTGAAATCTTAAGCCCATTTGATATGCCAGATTTAGTGGTGTTATAGCCGACAGAAATCTGGAATATCTTTCCGGAATATTTTTTGATTTAGTTTTCTAAATCAAAGAAGGAATGACATGAAAAAATACAAATTGATTTATTTCATAATCTTTTTTGTTATTATCTCAGAAAATAACTATAGCCAAGGCTGGTTTAACCAAAATAGCGGCACAGTACAAGATTTACATTCTGTATTTTTTGTAAATAAAGATACAGGATGGATTGTCGGCTATTGGGGTACATTTCAAAAAACGACTAATGGAGGCAATAATTGGACAAGCGGATCAAAATTTACTTCTCACCATCTGTCATCTATATTTTTTCTGAATGAGCAACTTGGGTGGGCAACTACTTGGTATTCTGAAGGAGAGATTTTTAAAACCTCCGATGGTGGACATACTTGGAATCAGCAAATCATAAAAACATATCCGGGATTTACTTCAGTTCAATTTATTAATTCTGATACTGGATATGCAACCTACGGTCAAGTTGAAGATGCAAAAATATATAAATCTATTGATGGAGGATTAAACTGGAATCCTGTATTTGTTTACTCACAATATTATGTGTTCCGTGATGTTTGTTTTATTGATAAGAATAATGGTTGGGTTGTGGGCCATGGAGGAAAAATCTTAAATTCAACTGATGGAGGATCCAATTGGAATATTCAAGAAAGTGGCACAAGTGATGATTTGTGGGCTGTTTACTTCATAAACGAGGAAACAGGATGGTGTGTAGGTACAAATGGGAGAATTTTAAAAACCACAGATGCAGGAAAAGTCTGGATTAGTCAACAGAGCCCAAGTAGCGCCTTGCTAAGAGACGTTCGATTCATCAATGAAAATACTGGATGGATAGTTGGTGATTATATGATTTTAAAAACTACCACTGGTGGTGAAATCTGGGAATCATATTTAGGCGGTGGAACTGTTTATATGTCAATTTTTTTCATCGATAATAGTACAGGTTGGATTGTGGGTCGCAGAGGAAAAATTCTAAAAACAATTGATGGTGGCATACCTGTAGAAATGATTAATTTCACCTCGAACATTCTAGATAATGGAATTGAATTAAAATGGTCTACCGCAACCGAAACAAATAACAAAGGTTTTGAAATAGAAAGAAAAACTGAGATTTCTGATTGGCAAACCATAGGTTTCAAAGAAGGTAATGGAACAACAACTGAATCTCAACACTACAGTTTTGTTGATAATTTGTTTGGAGTTAGTGCAACCAAACTCTCGTATCGCTTGAAACAAATTGATTATGATGGAACATTTACTTATTCAAACGTGATAGAAATTGAATTATCTCCAACTAAGTTTTCACTTTCCCAAAACTACCCAAATCCGTTTAACCCAACTACAAAAATTAAATACACAATTCCAACCACCCCCGCTTCGCTTCCCCTGCTTGGAAAGGAGGGGATTGAGGGGTGGTTAGTTACTCTCAAAGTTTATGATATACTCGGAAATGAAGTCGCTACATTAGTTAATGAATACAAATCCCCCGGAACTTATGAAGTTGAATTCAATTCTGTAGGGGCGAGGCATGCCTCGTCCAATACAAATGTTTTACCGAGCGGTGTGTACTTTTACCAGCTTAAAGCCGGAGACTTTATTGAGACTAAAAAGATGATCCTCCTTCGTTAATTTTTAGATATGCCAGATTCATCGATTAACTAGCCTGCAGGAATCTGGCATAACTTAGAATAAATATCTCGCTCAACCCTGCCTGAAGATTGCACCAAATTTCATTTCTTGAAATGAGACTTATTTCCGAAAAAAATTTTAGAAAAATCTAGATTATGGGAACTCTTTATTCACCTCTTTGGTTTTTAATTAGACAATTCAAAATATGATTTTTAAAAACTAAGGAGGCACTAATGTTCAGGTTCAAATTCTTCGTTCTCTTTTTGGCAATTGCCATTCCTTCATTTGCTCAAACAGCAAGACTTCAAGTAATTCACAATTCAGCTGACCCTCTCGCAGCATCTGTCGATGTTTATATTAACGGAAATAAAGCACTCGATAACTTCGCATTCAGAACCGCTACACCATTTATTGATGTTCCGTCCGGTGTGGATTTAAATATTGGCATAGCTCCAAGCACCAGTAGTTCCGTAAATGATACGATAAAGAATTTTGTGGTAAAGTTTGCTCCAAATGAAAAATATGTTGCAGTTGCTAATGGGGTCCTAAATCCAGCTAATTTTTCTGCCAATCCAAATGGAAGAAGCATAGCGTTCACAATTTTTGCAAAAGATAAAATTCGGGAAAATGGTACATCAAACTCATACGTTGATGTAATTATTGTTCATGGTTCAACCGATGCTCCGACTGTAGATGTAAATGCCAAGTCAAGCGGAAGCTGGTGGCCACTAAAACTTGTTAATGATGCTTCATACGGTGATATAACTTCATACAAAAAACTTTCACCTAAGTCGTACATTCTTGATGTAACTCCTGGAAATAGTAATTCCGTTGTTGCATCGTTCACTGCAAACTTAACCGGTTTAGGCGGAGGTGCGGCAGTTGTATTTGCTTCGGGATTCTTAAATCCTTCAGCTAATCAGAACGGTGCAGCTTTTGGATTATTTGCTGCTTTACCGAACGGGACAGTCGTTGAGTTTCCTGCAGTGCTGCCAAAAGCCCGTTTGCAGGTAATTCACAATGCCGCAGATGTTTTGGCAGGTTCGGTTGACGTTTACGTTAACGGTTCACGACTAATAGATAATTTTGAATTCAGAAAAGCTACACCATTTATTGATGTGCCTGCGGAAGCTGTTCTTAACATTGGCATTGCCCCTGGTACAAGCACTTCTGTAAATGACACAATTAAAAATTTTCCGGTAACTCTTCAAAAAAATAAAACCTATGTTGCAGTTGCAAATGGTATATTAAATTCTTCTTTGTACGCTGCTAATCCAGACGGAAAAAATATTTCATTCACTTTATTTGCGAAAGACGGAGTCAAAGAAAAAGCATCTTCCAATAGCAAAGTTGATTTCATCGTTCTTCACGGTTCAACCGATGCACCTACTGTTGACGTTTTAGCAAGAGGTGTTGGTAATTTAGTTGATAATGCTGCTTATGGGGATTTCACTCCTTATTTAAGAGTACCCGCATCAAAATATATTTTGGATATTACTCCTGGTAATAATAATAGCGCTATAGTTGCATCATTCGATGCAGATTTAAGAACTCTTGGGGGAAAGTCTGCAATAATTTTTGCATCGGGATTTTTGAATCCCGCAGCAGACCAGAATGGTGCTTCATTTGGGCTTTTCGCAGCACTTGCAAATGGAACTGTTGTTGCATTGCCTCTGCTTCCATCGACTGCAAGATTGCAAGTAATTCATAATGCTGTTGATCCAGGTGCATCATCTGTTGATGTTTACTTAAACGGGACGTTGGCATTGGATAATTTCATGTTCAGAAAAGCCACTCCTTACATTGACGTTCCTGGAAATACTCCGATTAATGTTGGGATTGCTCCTCCAAATAGTTCATCCGTTAACGATACCATTAAGAATTTCACTGCGACGTTCTTAAGCGGCGGAACTTATGTTGTTCTTGCTAACGGCGTGTTAAATCCATCTTCATTCGCTTCAAATCCAAATGGAAGAGATATTTCGTTCACATTATTTGCGAAAGATAATGCTCGTGAAACCTCTTCAGGCAGCAACAGAGTTGATGTGTTAGCTGTTCATGGATCAACTGATGCTCCAACTGTTGATATCTATGGTTTAGGTTTAGTGCTTCGAAATGTTTCTTATGGCGATATCAGTAATTATGTTTCATTATCTGCATCCAGAAATTGGCTTCTTGTAACCACCCCAAGCCCATTCAGGATTGTTGGAGTGTTTAACACAGATTTAAGAACACTTGGCGGTAAATCTGCTGTTGTGTTTGCTTCAGGATTTTTAACTCCTTCCGCAAATCAAAATGGATCGTCATTCGGTCTTTATGCGGCATTGCCAGATGGAAATGTTGCACAGTTGCCTAGAATATTCGGTAAAGAAGCCGATAATTTTGCTAAAGAAGTTTTAGGACAGACAGATGTTGCAGTGGTTTCGGATTTCAGTTTAGCGCAGAACTATCCAAATCCGTTCAACCCAACTACCAATATTAGATTTACAATACCGCAGAGCAGTTTTGTTACACTAAAAGTTTACAATATTCTTGGAAAAGAAATTGCAACTTTAGTTAACGAGCAGAAAGAAAGCGGAATTTATGATGTAAACTTTGATGCCAGCAATCTTGCCAGTGGAGTTTATGTCTATAAGATTCAAGCTGGGAATTTCTCTGCAACTAAAAAACTCACGTTGATGAAGTAATTAATCATCTCTAATTTTCAAGCCGCTAGAAATAGCGGCTTTTTTTATAAATAATTTTTCTTTTTGCCTTTCAACCTTTATCTTTGCCCAAGTTATTCTCTAGATTAACCAATCAACTTTAATCCATTAAAAATTAAGATTCTTATGCATACATCAGATCGAGTAAACAAAATACATGTTTCACCCACAATGCAGGTTGCGGCAGAAGCAAAAAAAATGAAAGCCGAAGGAATCAATGTTATTGACCTGAGCGTTGGCGAACCCGACTTCCCTACTCCGCATAACATAAAGGAAGCTGCTAAAAAAGCTATTGATGAAAACCAAACTAGATATACAATTAATGCCGGTACAATCGAATTGCGAAAAGCTATAATCCAAAAACTTAAAAGAGATAATCATCTCGATTATAATTTGAATGAAGTAATTGCTTCAAATGGAGCTAAGCAATGTGTGTATAATGCAATACTTGCGACAGTTAGCGATGGTGATGAGGTTATAATTCCAGCACCTTACTGGGTTTCATATCCCGATATGGTAAGTATGGCTAATGGAAAATCAGTTTTTATTCAAACAGAACAGAGTGATGGTTTTAAGCTTAAACCTGAGCAGCTTGAAAATGCAATAACATCTAAAACTAAAATTCTGATTTTATGTAATCCTTCAAATCCAACCGGGTCAGCTTATACAAAAGCAGAATTAGAAGCTTTAGCTGAAGTGATAAAAAATACAAACGTTTTGATAATTGCAGATGAGATTTACGAAAAGCTAACTTATGGCGATTTTAAGTTTGTAAGTTTTGCTTCCATCAGCGAAGACATGAAAAATCATACACTTTTGGTCAATGGAGTTTCTAAGACTTATTCGATGACGGGATGGAGGATTGGCTACGCTGCTGGATCTGCAGAAATTATTGAGGCAATGGGTAAAATTCAAAGCCACAGTACTTCAAATGCTTCATCTATTTCTCAAGCTGCAGCCATTGAAGCATTGGCCGGGCCTCAATATGTAATCAGTGAAATGCTTGAAGAGTTTAAACAGCGTCAGGAATATTTTTACAATGAATTGACTGCAATACCTGGAATTACATGTTACAAACCTGAAGGAGCTTTTTTCCTCTTTCCAAATGTCTCGCATTATTTTGGAAAACAAACTGATGTGCTGAAAATTGCGCACTCTTTTGATTTTGCTATGCATATACTTTACGAAGCACATATTGCGGCTGTTCCCGGAAGCGCTTTTGGAGCAGAAGGATACATGAGATTTTCTTACGCTACGTCAATGGAAAATTTGAAGGAAGTAGTATTGAGACTAAAGAAAACGCTGGCTATGCTTAAATAATTTTTAGTTACTCAAGTAGAGTTGAAGAGATTTTTTCACATCCTCTTTTGGAAAATCAGCACCTGTCCAAAGCTCAAACGACTTGGCAGCTTGATTAACCAGCATGTTCATACCATTTACAGTTTTTGCACCTGCTTTAGCAGCTGTGTTAAGCAGCAATGTATTTTGCGGGTTGTAAACTAGATCAAAAACTACCTGATCCTTAGAGAAAACATCAGATGAAGTTGTTATGGAATTATTTTCGTTTGGAATCATTCCAACCGGCGTTGCATGAATAATTAGTTTTGAATCCTTTATTGTCTCAAACGCAGATGGCGGAACCAGCTCTTTTGTTTTTATAGAAGAAAACTTCATCTTCTCAATAAAAAACTCCTTCAGATTTTCGGCACGTCTCTCATTCCTGTTTATGATGAAAACCCTTTTAGGCTTAAAATGTTTTATTAGTGTGTAAATTACCGCCCGCGCAGAACCTCCGGCTCCAATTACTGCAACTTGATTTCCCGCTATTTCAGCTTTAAATGGCAAAAGGGTTTCAAGCAGCCCGTAAGCATCAGTATTATGTCCAATCAATTTTCCTTGATCATTCACGATAGTATTAACTGAACCTATCATTGTTACTTCTTCGGAAAGATCATTTAAATGCTGAATTACCGCTTCTTTATGAGGAATTGTAACATTAAACCCTTTAATACCTAAAGCAACCATTCCTTTTAAGACGTTTTTTAAGTTTGATGACGGAATATCAAATGGAAGGTATACATAATCAATATTCTTAATTTCAATTGCAACATTATGGATGAATGGAGAATAAGAATGTTTGATCGGATGACCAATAATCCCAATTATTTGAGTGTTAAAATGAAAAGTATTTTTCATAAAGAATTATAAATGAACTAATTACCCTCTAGTTCAAACGGAGAAATAAATAAAAATATACTGTGTTAAACTTAGATTTCGCCTAGAAGCTTCTTGAAAAGCTTTGATGATTTTATTTCAGGATATTCCTTAGCAAATTCATTTCTGATGGTTGGATCGAGCATAAAAGCCATTTTCAGGCTATCAATAGCATCCTGGGTTCTGCTTACTATGAAATAAATTTTTGCTTTTCCATAATAACTCGCAGCATCATCCGGTTTAATGCGTGTGCAATGATCGAATGCATCTACTGCATCAAACCATGAACCAATCTCAAGAAATGTTTCTGCCAGGTTAAACCATATTTCAAAATTATCAGGTTCAATTAAAAGTGCATGTCTGTAGCTTTCAACAGCTTCCTTCAGCTGCCCCAACGAATATTCCAGATCAGCTTTCGCATACCAGGCATCAGCACAATTTTCTGAAAGAGAAATTGCTTTGTTAAAATCTTTTAATGCAAGCTGATATTTTCCGATTGAGTCAAAGCAATATCCGCGAGCCAAAAAAGCTTCATAATAATTATCATTTAGATTAATGGCTGCCGTATAATTTTTTACTGCATTAACCATGTCGCCTAATTCTTCATAAATATTTGCAATGTTATATAGTGAAGCTTCATCTTCCCTGTCAATGTCATAAGATTTTCTGAAGCACTCAATAGCCTCGTTATATCTTGCCAAATCTGCTAAAATATTTCCTTTGTTGAACCAAGCACTTGCAAAGTCATCTTTAATTGCCGTTGCAAGATCATAGCTGGCAATTGCTTTCTCTAAATTATTAAGACGGGTATACATCACTGCCCTATTGTACCAGCCATTGGGATTATATGGATCTTTATCAAGAAACGATTCGTATGCTTCAAGAGCTTTTTGGGGATTGTTTACCATTTCATAACAGAAACCAAGTTCATAATAAGCATCCGAATACGAATTATTTTGTTCGATCAGCTTTGTAAAATAATCTATTGCCGTATCATATTCTTCTTTTTGCTGATGAATTACTCCAAGACTGAATAACGCATCTTCGTTATAGGGATCACTGGTTAAAGCTTCTTCAAGAGATTTTCTTGCTTGAGCAGTTAATCCAAGATTTTCTTCAGCAGAAGCTCTATCGATGAGAATTTCAGCATCACCGGGATTTAAGGAAAGAGATTTATCATAACAAATAATGGCTTCTTCAAATTTATTCAGACCATTAAGGAAAAATCCTTTCTTAAACCAATAATCGGAATTGTAAGGAGCAACATCCAGCAGAAGATTGACAAAATACAATCCATCTGAAAATCGTTGATTTTCACCGCAAAGCTGGAGTACTTCTTCCGCAGTTTCCATCAGATCAAAAATATTTCCGGAATCAACTAATTCTTTGCAGCGCAGTATTTCATCATCAACGTTTTTATCATCCGCGAAAGAATTTCCCTCTTCACTGTATTCAGAATCAAAATATGACATAGGTAACTCCGTAGGTTATAATCATAAAAAATCTAAAACTAATCAAAGTTAAAATCAAGCTGTTTTATCAATCCTACAAAAATACATGAGCTTGAAATTTTCTGTGATTTAAAATAACAACTTTTTATATGTATCAAAATGAAGGAAAACAAAATATGTGCCGAGCTTAATCACTAAACCCGGCTTAAATTTTAAGAATATTGGAAGGATAAGCCGGCTCATTCCTTAGTTACTT
>JBGSOQ010000133.1:0-4760 GCA_041739035.1 Ignavibacteriaceae bacterium
GCAGGATTTATTACCAAGGAAAAACGATTTCCGAACAAACAAACTCTTAACAAAGTTTTTAGCTTAAGTGTAAATACAGGTAAATCGGTTGAAGAAATTATTGAAGATTCTTATCCTCACTTTTTGGATGAGCTTAATAAAATAACAGGCATAAAGAAAATTTTAACTGAGTACAAACGAAAAAACAATTTACTCGATTATGATGATCTGCTTGTTTACCTTAAAAATTTTCTATATGACTTAAGTCCATCAGCTAAATCACTCCTCTCAACAATAAAATTCGTTATGGTTGATGAATATCAGGATACCAACAAACTACAAGCAGATGTGGTATTGGGACTTACTCAGCTAAATAAAAATATTATGGTTGTTGGGGATGATTCACAATCGATATATTCTTTTCGCGGCGCAAATTTTAAGAACATAATTGATTTTCCAAAACTCTTTCCTAACACAAAAATTATTAAACTTGAAGAGAATTACCGCAGCGTACAACCTGTTCTTGATTTCACAAATAAAATCATTGAGGGTGCTGTCGAGAAATATGAGAAGCATCTTTACACACGAAAAACGGGCGGTGAACTTCCTTCAATCGTTGCAACATCAACAGAGAATTTACAATCTAAATTCATTGTTGATAAAATACTTGATCTGAGAGAAGAAGGTGTTCCTTTAAAAGATATAGCAGTACTTTTCCGTTCCTCATTTTTTTCTTTCGATCTTGAAATCGAACTCAACAAAGCGAACATTCCCTTTCAAAAATTTGGCGGGATGAAATTCATAGAAACGGCACATATTAAAGATGTTCTGGCTTTCTTGCGAATCGCTGCAAATCCAAAAGATGTTGTTAGCTGGTACAGAGTTCTGCTTCTGCTTGAAGGAGTCGGACCCAAAACTGCGCAAAAAATATTAGATGAATTGGCAACTGCAAGACTAACAATTAAAGCTAATCCGGAAGCGCACTCATCATTCAGATATAATGAATCAATCACCAAGTTGTTTCAGCTTTTATATCAACTTCACACAAAGCAAGGACTTCCATCTGAAAAAGCGCAGTTGGTGGTTGATTACTATTATCCAATTTTCAAAGACAAGTACGACGATTTTAACAAGCGAAAAAAAGATATAGATATTTTCCTCAACATTACTGAAAATTATAAATCGCTTGATAGTTTACTAGCCGATATGGCAATTGAGCCAATAATTGATTCAGTGATTGATATTGAAGCCACCGACAAAGAAGAAGAGTATGTAACACTTTCGACAATTCATTCTGCAAAAGGATTGGAATGGCATTCTGTTTTTATAATTCACGCTGTTGAGGGATTTTTTCCATCAAGCCGATCTGTTGAAAATTTGGATACTTTGGAAGAGGAAAGAAGATTGATGTACGTTGCCTCGACGAGAGCAAAGCAAAATCTTTTCGTCACGTATCCAATGAATATTTTTGATAGAGAAGCGGGAACTACATTGTCTAAACCCTCGCGCTTTATTTCCGAAATGAACAAGGATTTAGCTCAGGGCTGGCTGCTTGATGAGGAGTTTTAGGTTTTTTTAGATATGCCAGATTTTACATTATACTTCCAGGCATTGTAACTCTGGCATATCTATGTAACTTCCCCAAAAGGTGAGATTCACTTTTAAAGTGAGTCTCACCTTAGTAATTTAAAACCAAAACCAATATTTTTATCATCAATAAATTTTCATACAAATGAATTATACTCAACTCGCTGAAGAAGCAATAAAAGCAAAATCAAAAGCTCATCCGCCTTACTCAAACTTTCATGTTGGAGCGGCATTACTCACAGAAACTGATAAAGTCTACCTTGGTGCAAATATTGAAAACAGTTCCTACAGTTTAACGATTTGCGCTGAACGTACTGCTATTTTCAATGCTTATTTAGAGGGTGAAAGAAATTTTAAGGCGATTGCCATTGCAAGTGACGCGCTTGATTTCTGTCCGCCTTGCGGGGCATGCAGACAGGTAATCAGCGATCTCTGCGGCAACATTGATGTGATTCTCGTAAATCATAAAAAGGAAACAAAGGTCCTCAAATTAGTTGAGCTACTTCCCTTTGCTTTTGGACACAAAGATTTAGAATGATTTCAAATTTCTATTTAGAAAACCGATAAAAAAATATCTCATACTATTTATGATCGAATTTACACCCCACTCAATGCCAAAAGAAACCGGCTGGATAGAAGTAATTGCCGGCTGCATGTTCAGCGGAAAAACAGAAGAGTTGATTCGCCGACTGCGACGCGCTCAGATTGCCAAACAAAACGTGAAAATTTTCAAGCCGAAAATTGATATTCGATACTCGAAAGAATCAATTGTCTCGCATAGCGAACAATCTCTTCCATCGTTGCTTGTAAGTGATGCAAGCGAAATTCTTGCACTTTCTAATGATGCACAAGTTGTAGGAATTGATGAAGCACAGTTCTTTTCACAAGAACTTGTTTCCATCTGTAACCAGCTTGCCAATGATGGCAAAAGAGTTATCGTTGCCGGATTAGATCAGGACTATCGGGGAGTCCCGTTTGAACCGATGCCAAACTTACTCGCTGTAGCTGAATATATCACCAAAACTCTTGCAATTTGTATGGCTTGCGGTAATCCAGCTGATAAGACCCAAAGAAAAACTTTTTCAGCTGAGAGAGTTGTTGTTGGAGCTGCGGATGTTTATGAGGCTCGCTGCCGAAAATGTCATTACATTCCAAATGAAAATTAAAGGTAGTTCATGGATTTAGTATTTTCAATTTTAAGAGGAGCATTAGGCTTATTAATTCTAATTGGCATTGCTTTTCTTTTTTCCAATAATAAGCGAAAAGTAAATTGGAGATTGGTTGCAACCGGAATAACAATTCAAATAATCTTTGCAATTTTTATCATTCATAGTGAAACTTTACGCGGATGGTTCTTTCCGCTCGGTTGGCCAAAAGACATAATAAACTGGCTTGGAGCAGCGGTTGTAAGCTTACTTGGCTTTACGACCGAAGGCGCAAAATTTGTTTTTGGAAATCTTGCAATAAATAGCGGACCGGAGAGTCTTGGATTTTATTTTGCATTTCAGGTTCTTCCAACTATAATTTTTGTTTCGTGTTTGACTTCTGTTCTATATTACCTTGGCATTCTTCAGGTTGTTGTTAAGGGAATGGCTTGGGTAATGGCAAAACTTTTGGGAACAAGCGGTGCCGAATCTTTATCAAATGCTGCTAATATTTTTGTTGGGCAGACCGAAGCCCCTTTGTTGATTCGCCCTTACATAAAAGAAATGACAAATTCTGAAATTCTTACCATAATGGTTGGCGGAATGGCGACTATCGCAGGCGGAGTAATGGCAAGTTACATTCAAATGCTGGGGCAATCTTTTGCCGATGCAAAAGGAATCGGTTTATCAGAAGCACAAATAAAATTTGCTGTTCAACTATTAGCTGCAAGTGTAATGGCTGCTCCAGCGGCATTGGTGGTTTCAAAAATAATTTTTCCGGAAGTAGGAGAACCCGTTACAAAGGGCAGCGTAAAACTAAATGTTGAGAAAAATGCCTCAAATATTATTGAAGCTGCTGCAAACGGCGCATCCGATGGCGTAAAGCTCGCAATAAATGTTGCCGGGATGCTTATCGCGTTTATCGCTCTGATCGCTTTAGTAAATTATGTTCTTACCGGTGTTGGCGATATTTTTCAATTGAATGCTTATCTTCAAACCAAGTTCGGTCAACCACTATCCCTGCAGCTATTATTTGGGTTAATTTTGCAATATCTTGCATATGGAATTGGTGTCCCATGGAACGATTCTCTCCACTTTGGAAGTCTTATCGGAACCAAAGTTGTGCTAAATGAATTTGTTGCTTATTTAGATTTAGCTGCTCTGGTAAAAAGCGGAGCGATGAGCGAGAAAGGAATTATGATGGCAACTTATGCGCTATGCGGATTTGCAAATTTCGCCTCCATTGCAATTCAAATTGGTGGAATTAGTCCTCTGGCACCTAATAGGACTAAAGATATTTCAGCATTAGGGCTAAAAGCAGTTCTTGGCGGTACATTAGCAACATTGATGACGGCGACTCTTGCAGGGCTGTTAGTTTGATGATGTAGAAAACATGATTGATTTAAATTTTAAGTATAAAAATCTTATTGATGAAATTAGCAAACAAGCGCCGTTCATTCCGGAATTAGCAATCATTCTTGGAAGCGGATTAGGAAATTTTGCTGAGCGAATCGAGATAATAAAAACTATCTCAACTTCAACCTTACCGGATTTTCCAAAATCAACTATTCAAGGGCATCAGGGTAAAATTCACTTTGCAGAATTTGCCGAAAAAAAACTTCTTTTATTTCAAGGAAGAATTCATCTTTATGAGGGTTATTCAATTTATCAATGCATTCTTCCGGTGTTTATTTCGCATAGACTTAATTGTACAAAAATCATTTTAACTAATGCTGCCGGTGGAATAAATCGTACTTTCAAACCCGGTGATTTGATGCTGACAACATCTTTCAACGGTATTATGCTTAAAAAGGAATTGACATCATTAATTGGTGTTGCCTCAGAGGAAGGGAAAACGAAATTTTTCAATATGCCTTCTGAAAATCTAAATAAAAGAATTAAGCAAGCCGCAAAAGAAGAAAAGATAGAATTGAAAGAGGGAGTTTATTGGTACACAAAGGGACCCAGTTATGAAACACCAGCTGAGATACGATATCTCTCTAAATTCGGCGGAGATGCCGTAGGTATGTCAACAGTTCATGAAGCGGT
>JBGSOQ010000182.1:0-9134 GCA_041739035.1 Ignavibacteriaceae bacterium
GCAACTAATTTAGAGGAGGAAGGTTGGACAGCAATCGTACCTGTAGGAATAGGAACCAAAATCAAATTGGGTGAATCCGTTCTTCTTGAAATTCAAGCAAACTTTACCTATTCATTTACAGAAAACTTAAACCTTTTCGAATATACTGATACTCCAAAGGATGCTTATGCTGGTCTTGGATTAGGTTTAACTTTCCAGGGTGACAGAGGAACTTCTGATGATGATATGGATGGATTGATGAAGAAAGAAGAAAAACTTCTTGGTACCGATCCAAAGAATCCTGATACCGATGGTGATGGCTTAAAAGACGGTGAAGAAGTTAATAAATACAAAACTGATCCATTAAAAGCTGATACAGACGGTGATGGTCTTACAGATGGTGATGAAGTTATGAAATACAAAACTGACCCATTAAAAGCTGATAGCGATGGCGACGGATTAAATGATAATGATGAATTAATGAAATACAAAACTGACCCATTGAAGGCAGACGCAGATGGCGATGGTCTGAAAGACGGTGAAGAGCTTAACAAGTATAAAACTGATCCACTAAAAGCCGATACTGACATGGATGGTTTGAAAGACGGTGATGAAATCATGAAGTACAAGACCGATCCATTGAAAGCTGATACTGATGGTGATGGATTGAAGGACGGCGAAGAAGTGAATAACTTCAAGACTGATCCATTAAAGAAAGATACAGATGGCGGCACTGTTGATGACGGAGTTGAAGTAAAGAGAGGCACTAATCCTCTTAAAGCTGATGATGATGTTGTCAAAGTCGGCGTTCCTATGATTCTTGAAGGTGTAACATTTGCAACAGGCAAATCCGATATTACTCCTGAATCAGCAATCATTCTTGAACAATCACTTAAAACCATGAACATCTATCCTGAGATTCAAGTTGAGATTGGCGGCCATACAGATAATGTTGGCAGAAAATCATCCAATGTTAAACTTTCTCAGAAAAGAGCAGATTCCGTTAAGGATTGGTTAGTAAGTAAGGGTGTTGATCCTGCGAGAATTAGCACTAAGGGTTATGGACCAGATCAACCAATTGTTCCTAATGATACTCCTGATAATAAGAGAAAGAATAGAAGAATAGAGTTCAAGAGAACGAAATAATTCTCCTCTCTGATAAGTGTCTCTGCCTTTCAGCAGAGACACTTTTTTTTGCAAAATATTTTATTAAGGAAAAAAAATGATAATGAAGATTCCCTCCATCGGATTATTGATAATTGTTTTCCTTTTGTTGCTTTATCCGAATGCCACTCATGCTCAATTCGATGATTATAGCACTAAAATTGGAATTCAACTCAATGGGCTTTTACCTGATACTGAGTTCGACAAGGATCTTAAAGTCTCAGGTGCAGATTTTAAATTTTCATATCTTGGAAGAGTATTTTTAAGATTTGAACTAATTAAACAATTCATGGAAACTGAAGTCGGTGCTGGCTACGGATCCTTAAGCGGTGTAGATTTTACAAATTCAGAATATAAGACGGAAATTATTCCTCTCGACCTACGTTTAATTTTAAGTCCATTTAAAATTGAAGCATTAAATCCTTACGCATATGGCGGCGCAGGTATGCTTCACTATTCAGTCAAAACAAAACCTGTTTCCGAATCTAAAAACAAAATTGATCTAAAAGAAGCTGATTGGAGCATGATTATTCCAGTCGGTGGTGGTTTTGAAATAAATTTGTCAGATAATCTCAATCTTGATATAAGTGGAGGTTATACATTCACATTTACGGACAATTTAAATTATTACAATAACCAGGATGTTCTTAGCGGTGGTAGAGATGCTGCTTATGATGGTTACCTTAATGCAGCTCTAGGACTTACATTTGTTGGCGGAAGTGGAAATACTGATAAAGATGGTGATGGTTTAATTAAAAAGTATGAAAAAGAATTTGATACTGATCCGGATAATCCTGATACAGATGGAGACGGATTAAACGATGGCGATGAAGTTAATATGTATAAAAGTGATCCATTAAAAGCTGATACGGATGGTGACGGACTAAACGATGGTGATGAAGTAATGAAACATAAAAGTGACCCATTAAAAGCGGATACTGACGGTGACGGATTAAACGATGGTGATGAAGTAAATCTTTATAAAACAAATCCAGCACTGGCGGATACAGATAAAGATGGATTGAATGAAAATGAGGAAATTCTTACTTACAAAACTGATCCTACTAAAGCGGATACGGATGGTGAAGGACTTAATGACGGCGACGAAGTTAAAAAATATAAAACTGATCCTCTAAAAGCCGATACCGATGCGGACGGATTGTTTGATGGTGAAGAAATTTTAAAGCATAAAACTGATCCTTTGAAGAAAGATACTGATGGTGGCACCATTGATGATTTAACCGAACTTTCGCGAGGGACTAATCCTGTTGATCCTAACGATGATGTTGTTAAAATCGGTGTGCCAATAATTCTTGAAGGTGTGACATTTGCATCAGGTAAAAGCGACATAACTCCGGAATCATCACAAATTTTGAGATCAGCTTTGAAAACGCTAACTACTTATCCCGATATTCAAATTGAGATTGGTGGACATACTGATAACGTTGGAAGCAAAACCTCAAATACTAAGTTATCGCAGAAAAGAGCGGATTCTGTACGTAATTGGTTGATTGAAAGAGGAATTGAATCGGGAAGAATTGTAGCTAAAGGTTATGGTCCGGAATTTCCCGTTTTTCCAAATGACTCTCCTGAAAATAAGCGAAAAAATAGACGAATAGAGTTCAAAAGAATCAAGTAAGTAATTTATTATTTGTCTCTGAGCAAGCTCAGAGACAAATTACTTTATATAATTAATAAAAAGGCAAGTAATGTTCCATGGAATAAAAATTATTGGATTAATAAAATCCGGATTATTTATTTTGTTACTCTCAACTCTATTACAGGCTCAGTTTAATGATTATAATGCTAAAATTGGAGTTCAATTCAACGGTCTTTTACCAGATACTGAATTCGACAAAGAACTTAAATCCTCAGTCGCAGACTTTAAGTTGTCGTATTTGGGAAGAGTATATCTAAGATTTGAACTGATGAAGCATGTTATTGAAACTGAAATTGGAGCTGGTTTCGGATCATATAATGGCGTTGATTTTAATAACGTGGAATATAATACAGATATTATTCCTTTAGATTTAAGAATAATTCTTAGCCCTTTTAACATCAAAGCAATTAATCCTTACGGATATGCTGGTATTGGTGCATTGAACTATAAAGTTAAGACTTTTCCGCTTTCGAATTCTCCGAATCCGGATGTTAAAGATGCTGGCTGGAGTGCTTTTGTTCCTGCAGGAGTTGGGTTTGAAATTAATTTATCAGACAATCTTAACCTTGATTTGAGCGGAGGTTATACTTTTACATTTACAGATAATCTAAATTACTATAGCAATATCGATGCTTACGAGGGTGTAAAAACTGTTTACGATGGCTACTATCAAGCAGGGTTAGGACTTACATATATTATTGGTGCGGGAAATACCGATAATGATATGGATGGTTTATTAAAGAAAGAAGAAAAAGAAATAGGAACTGACCCGGAAAATGCTGATACAGATGGTGATGGGCTTCTAGATGGACAAGAAGTAAATACTTATGGATCAAATCCATTGAACGCAGATACAGACGGTGATGGATTGAAAGATGGTGATGAGGTAAAAATATACAACTCTAACCCTGTAAAGGCAGATACAGATGGTGATGGATTTAAAGATGGTGAAGAAGTAAACCTTTACAAAACTAATCCTGCCAATCCCGACAGCGATCAGGATGGATTAAATGATAATGAGGAAATTACTAAATATTTGACCGATCCATTGAAGGCAGACACCGACACTGAGGGATTAAATGACGGAGATGAAGCTAAAAAATATAAGACTGATCCTCTAAAAACTGATACAGACGGAGATGGATTGTATGATGGTGAAGAAGTGATGAAGTATAAAACAGATCCTTTAATGAAGGATACTGACGGTGGATCAGTAGACGATTTAACCGAAATTTTAAGAGGAACTAATCCTCTTGATCCAACCGATGACATTGTAAAAATTGGGGTGGCCATCGTTCTAGAAGGTGTGACTTTTGAAAGTAATAAAGCCGCCATAACACCAGAGTCATCCCAGATTCTCAGATCTGCTTTAAAAACATTAACTACTTATCCGGAAATCCAAGTGGAGATAGGCGGACATACTGATAATGTTGGTGGTAAAAGATCAAATACTAGATTATCTCAAAAGAGAGCTGAATCTGTCCGTGACTGGTTGATTGAGCGAGGGATAGATCCCGCAAGAATAATTGCAAAAGGATACGGCCCAGATTTTCCAATTGCTCCCAATGACACTCCGGAAAACAAAAGAAAAAATCGAAGAATCGAATTCAAAAGAATAAAATAACGTGTAAAATGAAAGTGCCTTTGCTCTCATGCAAAGGCACTTTTTTATCATCAATTTGCTACTGTTTGACTTATCCTCTTTCCAACCTCATTAATCTCATAATCATAAATTCTCAAAATCGTTCTATTTCTTTTTGCTTATCTAAAACAATTGATCTGAATAAAACCATGAGGAAAATTATACATGCAAATATTACTAAGTATTCCATCTTTACCATTTCCTGAAAATACTAAACATCCATAATCAAAATTAATACCGAATACTATTTCTAAATTTGCAGTGTTGCGAAATCGATGATTGCGTTCAGTTAAATAAGTCAACATTCATACCAGCTTACGCTATTGTGGATCTGTGTTGTCTGTTTCAGAATGATAATAGAAAATTTTATTGTTAATGGCTGAAAAAGTTGAAAGCTCATCCTCTGTCAATTTTTTCATATCATGCGGGCTGATGATACTCAATTAAACTGACTAAAGAGGATGAGTTATAATGAATTAAGTACCCGCATTGCATATTATCTGCTTGGATTGTATACAATTTGTCTGATAGTCTCAAACTGAAGATAGGGGTAATCTTTTCTCAGCTCATCAATGGCATCACCAGCGCTAATTCTGGATGCACGCAGCAACTTAAATCTTTTTCTGATAAAATGATCTCGTGCAGCATTTTGATTTATAAATCCTCTGCTGCTTAGTAATTCAAAAATCTCGTCCGAGATAAGATCGTTAAGTGGATTTTTGAGATCCTCATATCTCAATGTTCCATTCATTATAACCTCCAGTATTTGAATTAATACAAGTAACCAACCTATTTTCAAATCCAAAGGTTAAATAAATTACTTTCAGCCTATAATCAACTGCATAGATATGTGGTTTTAGAATTTAAGAAATGAATTGAACTTGTTTTACGGCATGATTATGCAGTAAAAAATAGTTAAACAATCACTAGATCAATTTTTTACGTATAGCTTTTGCCACTGCTTCGGATTGTGAGTGTACTTGAAGTTTCTTGTAGATATTTCTTATGTGATGACGGACAGTATCGACGCTGATAAAAAGTTCATTTGCAATTTCTTGATAATTACTACCATCAGCTAAATGATTTAGTACTTCTCTCTCTCTGTTGCTTAGGTTGTATTGAGAATCAACATGACTTCCGTTTTTAGAATTTTGGAATGATGTAATAACTTGACGAGCTATCCTGGAACTCATAGGAGAACCGCCCAAATAAACTTCCATTATAGCATCTATTAATCTTAAAGGTGGCGTTTTCTTTACGAGATATCCGTAAGCCCCAGCACAAAGTGCATCATATACAATTTCACTTTCTTCATAAATAGTTAACATTAAAATGCTGACATCTGGATTGATCTGTTTTGCTCTTTTTACCCCTTCGATACCATTCATACCGGGTAAGCCTATATCCATCAAAACAACATCGATGATGCTCGATTCAAGATCTTTCAAAAACGAGTCGCAATTTGAATATGAACCGACACATTTAAATCCTTCAGTTCCATTTATTAATACCGAAAGACCTTCTCGGATTGTTTTGTTGTCTTCTACTATTGCTACATTAATTACTTTCATGTTATAAAATCAGCTAATTTTAGAAAATTTATTTCGTTGTTTTTTGTTCTTAATCTTTCCGATAAACCGTATTGTGGTTCCTCCTTCGGCAGAAGATTTCCATTTTAATTTTCCTCCGATATCTTTAGACCTGGCTTCAATATTTTTTAATCCGTTCCCATATTCCAAATTTTTACTATTGAGCCCTATTCCATTATCGGTTAAAGTCAATTCGATCACATTCTCTCTAACATTCGCTTCCAGCGTTATCTTCTTGCACTTACTGTGCTTTATTGCATTATTAATTCCCTCCTTAAAAATTAAATATAAGTTTTGCCTATAATCCATTGGCAAGGAAACATTGTCAAGCTTATCAAGATTAATAATCTTAAAAGAAATACCATACGAAGAGAGAATGTCACTGTAAGAATCTTTTAACCTCACCAATAAATCATTAAGTGAATCTCGTTTCGGATTTACAACCCATACGATATCGCTCATACTATCGATCAACTGCCGTGCAACCTCGCTAATATTTTTTAATTTACCTTGGACACTCTGATTCGTCGAGATTTCAATTTCTTTATTTGCAAGTTCGCTTAAAATGGATATCTCTGTTAAACCTGAGCCTATGTTATCATGAAGATCAGCCGCTAACTTAGTTTTTAATTTTTCTATTGCAAGTTCACTTCGAGAACGCATAGTCCCCAAATAATAAATTCCCAAACTAATTAAAAGGATAGCTAAACCAACGAACCACCAAGTTCGCCAAAATGGAGGATTAATGAGAATATAGATCGTCGTTTCTTTAGGATTCCAAATTCTATCTTGATTTGCCCCTCTAACTTTGAATACATATTCTCCAGGTGAAAGATTTGTGTAGTTCGCTAAGCGATACTTAGCATCAATCTCCTTCCAATCTTCATCAAAGCCTTGAAGCATATAGCTATAATGATTGTCTGAAGGATTTGAATAAGAAAGGGCTGAAAACTCAAATGTCACAAAATTCTCATGATAACTCAGAGAAAGTTTATCCACCTCACCTTTAACAAATTGATTAGCTACTTTAATAGAGGTAATAACCACTGGAGGAATAAAAGGATCATCCTTAACCAATGACGGAAAAAATCTATTTAAACCGTTTATGCCACCGAAAAACATTTCACCATTAACGGCTTTGAAATATGCCCCACCGCTGAATTCAAGACTCTGTACTCCGTCCTGAAGATCATAATGTGTTGCTGTCCCTGTTAGATAGGCAAATTTATAAATACCGTTGCTTGTGCTCAGCCAGAGATTATTCTTATCATCTTCAAGTATCCCATAAATTACATCCGCATCGATATTTACTTTAGTACCATGACTAACAAATTTTTTATTGTCACGTTCAAATTTAATTAACCCACTGCCCCAAGTGCCGATCCAAAAATTTCCGGCGATATCTTCATACAAACATAAAATTCTATCATTGTGCAAACTGAATGGATTTTTCGGATCGTTACGAAATCTTTCAAACTTTCGTGTTACTTTATCAAACCTATTTAATCCCCCGCCGAATGTACCTACCCATAAGTCATTACGTTTATCTTCATAAATTGTATAAACCCGATCATCGCTTATACTTGCTGAATCTGAAGGATCGTTTTTAAACTTTTTAAAAACTGGATTGGACAAGGATTGATTCTTTAAGTCCAAAATATTCAAGCCCCCGCCAAAGACAGCAATCCACATTGTTGAATTAGAATCAATATAAATTTTTTGAATCTGGTTTCCGCCAATACTGAGGGAGTCAGAAGCAGAATTCGTATAACTAGTAAACTTACCGATGGATCGATCAAATCTATTAAGGCCTCCTGCATAAGTTCCCACCCATAAATTGCCGTACTTATCCTCTGTAATAGACCTTACATGATTATTGCTAAGGGAATTAAGATTGTGGGGATCGTTCTTATAATACTTAAATACTTTTCTTTCTTCGTCATAACGATTCAGCCCGCCACGATAAGTACCAATCCATAAAATTCCTTCTTTGTCTTTTAATACAGACCAAATTACATCGTCATTTAACCCCGAATTTGAATTTGGTTTCGATTTCATCAGATCAAATTTGACCATCTTTCTCTCCAGCCGGCTGATTCCTTCACCAAGATGAGTTCCAATCCAAATAATACCGGATTTATCCTTATAAAGAGAAATTATATCATTATCGGCAATTGAATTTTCATCATAATTATTATGCATAAAATAGGTAAAAGATTCAGTGCGATAATCGAACCTATTTAGTCCGCCTCCAAAAGTACCTATCCACAAGAATCCCGAATCGTCTTCGGTAATTGCCATGGTTGAATTATCACTAAGACCATTTTTATTTTTACCTGGGGACCTGAAGCAATTAAACTTGGCGGATTCGGCTGATTTATTTTTTTCATCACTTGATAGTTCATTCATCCCGCCATAATATGTGCCTATCCATAATGAACTATTCTTGGCTTCAAACAATGTCGTGATCTTATTGTCACTTAAACTTGATTTATTTGATAAGGTATTTTTATAATGCTGAAACAGTATCCGGTTATTCGAATTCTGCTGTTTTCCATTATTTTGCTTCCTGTTTAATCCGCCCCCAAAGGTTGCAACCCATAAGTTTCCATTGCCATCAAATAAAATTTTAGTTATTCGATCGAAACTTAAACTGTACGGATCGTTTTCATCATTACAAAGATTTACAAGAGATTCATTTTTTTTATCTAAAATGAATAAACCTCTCCCCCATGTTCCGACCCAAATTTTTCCTTCACCATCCTCAGAAATTGAAGTAACAGAGTTATCACTGTTTCGCGAGTAGAGCAAAGGATATTCATAATAACTATCCTCCATTTTTTTTGTTGACCCGGCAATTGTACTAAGGCTGTATCTTTTGAAACTTTCAGTTCTACGATCAAATTGATTGAGAAAACCACCGGTCGTTCCCACCCAAATGTAACCTTCTCGATCTTCGTACAATGCGGTAATACCGTTATCCGAAATTGATAATGAATCCTGGGGATTATTGAGATAAACTTTAAAAGAATAACCGTCATACTTATTTAAACCGCTGCCTGTAGCAAACCACATGAATCCTCGTTTATCCTGAAGAATT